>CAVGTD010000118.1:0-2071 GCA_963632215.1 Clostridiales bacterium | reverse complement strand
CACCAAGGGCACCCTGTTCATGGCGTTGCTTCGCTGCTGCGGCATCCCCTGCCGCGTCCACGGCTTCACCATCGACAAAAAACTCCAGAAAGGCGCCATGACGGGGCTCGTGTACGCGTTGGCGCCAAGGAACGTGTTCCACAGCTGGGTGGAGGTCTGGCTGGAAGGCGTCTGGTACGAGCTCGAGGCGTTCATTCTCGACAAGCCGTACCTGGAAAGCCTGCAGGCAGCGCACCCCGAGTGCACGGGCGCGTTCTGCGGGTATGGCGTGGCAGTAAACGATTTTCGCAACCCCGTGATCGACTTCGACCGCAACAACACTTACATCCAGAGCGAGGGCATCAACCAGGACTTTGGCGTCTACGACAGCCCCGATGCGCTCCTGCGGGAGCACCACCAGGAGATGTCGCCCGCCAAGGCCTTCGTCTACCGCAACCTCGGCCGGCACCTGATGAACCGCAACGTCGCGAAGATCCGCGGGTGAGGCTTACGGGACACCCCTGTCACATAGGCAAACGAGCCTAAATCACACATGCTCTAATACACGTGCGGGTCGCCGAGATGGCGCTTAACTCGGACAAAACCGAGTCGGAAGGAACCGAGTTAATGGATTTCGGCGGCAGAGAGCACGAGCTTACCAAAATCAAGAGCATCGTCTTCATCGACCTGGCGCAGGTGTTCGAGCAGGCACGCTTGCCGGCGTTTTAATCCAGCACCTGGCGGGCGTCGTACCCCTGCTTCTTGAACTCCGAGAACAGCACGTCCATCTTTTTCGGCGTGACGCAGATGAGGTGCATCGGGCGACCCTGGTCGTAAAGCTTCTGCAGCGCGGCCACCGGGACCTTCTTGTGTTGCGCGTGGGCGACGTACTCCGCCGACATCGGCTCGACGATCGTCGCCTTGCCCATGACCTGCACGCTCTTTAGCTCGCCGAAGCTCGGGTTCTTGTCAAACACGGCGAGACAGACGTTGTCGTTCTTCTCCAGGCCGATGAACTTCTCCCCGCCCTCGGTGAAGATCCAGAATTTGCCGTCGTGGAAGCTGTATTCCAAGGGAGTGCAGCGCACGTAGTCACCGACGCCGGTCGCAAGGGCGCAGACGGATCCAGCGGCAAGGTACTCCTCGACGATAGGCCTTAGCTGGTCCACCGGCATTTCCTTACGCTCTTTTGAGGTCCAATAGGATGCCGCTTCTTTGTATTCGTCGGATGTCATTTCTCGTGTCACTCCTTAATCCATTTTTTGCCGACCGGATGCCTTGTCGCGTTTTTGATATTTTGCCCCTTTCTTGTACCTGACTGTCCGGGGCCCAATGGGAAAAAGCTCATCGAGGTCCTTATGGTCCGTCCTGCTCATCTCTTGTCGAGAACGATGTCCATCCCAGGGTTTTCGCATGCGCCGCTTTCACTCAAGCGCCAGAGCCTACATGAGCTTCATTGTTACCCTGCTTGGACACGGCGCTGCATTCCCCAATTAAAAAGCAGCTTGATTTTGGGGAATTATATATCTTCCCTCTAAAGCAGGTTTCCAACCGCGCACAAACCCATGTGCAGAACTACCGTATGACGCGCAACAAGGCACAACAAAGGGTGCTCCCGGTTTCCCGAGAGCACCCTTATTTACCTGCGGAGACGCCCGTTTTGAGACGAACCGTAACAACCCGTAATTTGGGTTGTTTTACCCCCACTCAACGTCATTGGATGCATTTCGGCAATTAGGGCTGACTGGTGCCATTTGCGGCACTGCCGCGGTTTCGAACGGTGCCACTCGCAGCCCACTGTTATGCAACCTTTTTGCCGAGCGAGTGGCATATTCAACCGCCTAAACAACCTCGGCCATCGTCACTTTCTCAAACGGGAAATAGAATGCAGCCACAAGGATGCACCTTGGCGATTGTGGAGGAGGAACACCATGAAAAGATTATTTGCGATGATTTTGCCAGCCGCTATGATGCTCGTCCTTGCTGCCTGCGGGGTTTCCGCCCGAACGGCAACCACCTCGACGGGCGACGTCAATACATCGAACGAAACAAATTCGCAGTCGGACGATACCGCACAGGCAGAAGGAGGCGG
>CAVGTD010000117.1:0-2429 GCA_963632215.1 Clostridiales bacterium | reverse complement strand
CTTGCCAAGTATTCAATCTGCTCCTTGCCAAGTATTTATCCACAAGCCCGGGGATGGGGACGGCCGGGCGGTGCATCGGGACGGCTAATAGCCGCTTTCAGTTGCGAATGCGCCACTCCGCCGGGTACATGTTGTTGGCGCGCGAACCAAGGTTGTTCAAAAATCCGAGGGCATGGCCCTTGTACGTGGCCACGACGTAGCCGCGAGGCACGCCGGCGGGGAGCGTAAGGGCTTCGCGCCGCAGGTAGCTCAGCGCGTCGTCGAGCGAGAGTTCCGCCCGCGGAAAAGCGTCTGTGGCGCATTGCGTGCTGAGGGCAAGGGCGTGCTGCGGAATGATTTTCCGCCCCTTTGTCTCCGCCAGGGCAACGCCCAGCGTGAGCGTGCGCACGGACGATGCCACTCGCCAAGCGTCTGCAGCCAGCGTTTCGCGGAGCGCCACCACGTGGCTCTCGTCCGGTTGCAGCAGTTTGAATTGCTCGCCGTCTTTCAGCCAAGCCGCCATCTTTGAGCAGCCCTCCGAGGTGCAGCGGGGCAGGGCCGCGCCTTGTTTCTTCTTTTTCTTTTCCTTGGTCACCGGGGCTTCGGCCGTCTTGCGCAGGAGGGCAAGGAACAGGCCCTCGCCCTCTGTGAGGTGGGGGAAGAAGTGGTAGGCGTGCAAGCCGCGCCCGGTGGTGTCGACGGCAATTTGCCACGATGCGTCCACGGGGATTTCCACCGTTTCGGCACCCAGTTCCTCGCAGATGGCGGCCACGTTGTCCTCGTTCTCTTGACGGTTGAACGTGCAGGTGCTGTAAACCAGGTAGCCCCCTTGCCTGAGGGCGGGCCACACGGCACGGACGATGTCCATCTGGCGCGCGGCGCAAGCGTCGACGGCCTCAACGCTCCATTCGGCTCTTGCCCCCTCGTCCTTGCGGAACATTCCCTCGCCCGAACAAGGCACGTCGGCGGCCACCACGTCGAAGAAACTCCCCAACGGGCCGAAAGCCTCGGGAAAGGCGGCCGTGCAGACCGTGTCGGGACTTCCCCACTTCGCCAAGTTCTCCGCCAACACGTAGGCGCGGGGCATCATCGGCTCGTTGGCAACCAAGAGGCTGCCCTCGGGGAGCAGGCTACGCCACAAAGTGCTTTTTCCGCCGGGGGCGGCGCAGAGGTCGAGCAGCCGCCGGGGCGTGAAGTCGCGGACTATCACCTCGTAGGCCTTGGCCACGAACATCGAGGCCGCCTCCTGCACGTAGTAGCAGCCGGCATGGAGCAAGGGGTCGTAGGTAAACCGCGGACGCTCCGCAAGATACACGCCCTCGCCGCACCAAGGCACGGGCTTTTCGGCCTCCGCCGGCAGGTCCGCGCAGGGCTTGGCCGGATTGCGCCGAACGCTCACGGGCGTTTTGCCCTCCGCAAGGGCATGGCAGAGTTTGTCCGCCTCGGCGGCGCCGAGCAGACGGGTTGTTTCGTCAATAAAGTCTTTGGGAAGTTCGCTCATGCTGATTGGGGTTGCCAGACGCGGGTTTTTACACCGACACCGTGGCGGCGATGTGAGGGTAGGGGTTGTAGTCGACAAGTTCAAAGTCCTCGTAGCGGAAGTCGAAGATGCTCTTCACGTCGGGATTGAGTATCATGCGAGGCAGCGGGCGAGGCTCGCGCGTGAGTTGCAGCCGGGCCTGGTCCAGGTGGTTGAGGTAGAGGTGCGTGTCGCCGGTGGTGTGGACGAAGTCGCCCGCTTTAAGCCCCGTCACCTGCGCCATCATTTGGAGCAGCAGGGCGTAGCTGGCAATGTTGAACGGCACGCCGAGAAACGTGTCGGCCGAACGCTGGTAGAGCTGGAGCGAGAGCCGTCCGTCAGCCACGTAAAACTGGAAGAGCAGGTGGCACGGCGGCAGGTTCATCTTGCCGAGGTCGCCCACGTTCCACGCCGAAACGATGATGCGGCGCGAATCCGGTTCTTCCTTAATCTGCCGAACCACCTCGCTAATCTGGTCGATGCTGCCGCCGTCGTAGTCGGGCCAGGAACGCCATTGGTAGCCGTAGACGTGGCCCAGGCTGCCGTCCTCGTCGGCCCATTCGTTCCAGATACGCACGCCGTTCTCTTGAAGATAGCGCACGTTGGTGTCGCCCCGCAGGAACCAGAGCAGTTCGTGTATGATGGATTTCAGGTGAAGCTTCTTCGTGGTGAGCAGCGGGAAGCCGTCGTCCATACGGAAGCGCATCTGATGCCCGAAGACGCTCTTTGTGCCGGTGCCCGTGCGGTCGCCTTTCACCACGCCGTTGTCCAGAATGTGCTGCAGGAGGTCAAGGTATTGTTTCATGAGTGTTTGTAAGCTGTGAGTAACGCCAAGAAAAAACAAAAGCCTTTGAATGTATCGACATCCAAAGGCTTGCGGTGCGTACGGGACTCGAACCCGTGACCCCATGCGTGACAGGCATGTATTCTA
>CAVGTD010000116.1:0-2509 GCA_963632215.1 Clostridiales bacterium | reverse complement strand
GTTGCCCGGTATCAAGAGAGCTGCCCCGACGGGGCGGCAACGTCCCTGGGGCGGGGAACCCAGGGTGACGTGTCGCCGCTTCGCGCCGCCACTCTGCCCTGGGCTATCGAGAGCTGGCCTTGCAGGCCGCGGTTTGCGGACAATTTGCGCATGATATTTCAATAGACTTTTTTGCGCATTTTGAACACCCTACCCGTTGGGGCGCGGTCCAGGGACATTGTCGTGGCAATTTTGCACCACAAATATTCGCATTTTGAACACCCTACGCAGGGCGGTAAGGAAAAGGAAAAACAACAGAGACAACGGGAGCAACGCCGTTTTGCCGATGAACGGAAAAGCGAGTTGCCGACCATTGTCCCTGTTGCCTGCGGTTGCGCGCCGACAGAGGCGGCACGTAGCGATTAGTCAGCGATGAGGTCTTCGCCCGTCATGTCGGCGGGTTTCTCCAAGCCCATGATGTGGAGAATGGAGGGAGCCACGTCGGCCAGCACGCCGTCCTTCACCTTCGCGTTCTTGTTCTCCGTGACGTAGATGAAAGGCACGGGGTTGAGCGAGTGGGCGGTGTTGGGCGTTCCGTCGGGGTTGACGGCGTTGTCGGCATTGCCGTGGTCGGCGATGATAACCGTTTCGTAGCCGGTTTCGTTGGCGGCCGTCACCACGTCCTTTACGCAAGCGTCGACAGCCACAACGGCTTTTTCGATAGCCTCGTAAACGCCCGTATGGCCTACCATGTCGCCGTTGGCGAAGTTGACCACGATGAAGTCGTACTTATTTTCCTTGATGGCAGCCACCAGCTTGTCCTTCACCTCGTAGGCGGACATCTCGGGCTGCAGGTCGTACGTAGCCACCTTGGGCGAAGCCACAAGGATGCGTTCCTCACCCTCGTAGGGAGTTTCGCGGCCGCCGTTGAAGAAGAACGTGACGTGCGCGTACTTCTCGGTCTCGGCCGTGTGGAGCTGTTTCAAGCCCTTGGCTGAGAGGTATTCGCCCAAAGTGTTCTGCACATTCTCCTTGGGATAGAGGATGTGCACGCCCTTGAACGAAGCGTCGTAGGGAGTCATGCAGTAGTATTGCAGACCGGGGATGGTGTGCATACCCTCCTCGGGCATATCCTGCTGCGTGAGGACTACGGTGAGTTCCTTGGCGCGGTCGTTGCGGTAGTTGAAGAAGATGACCACGTCGCCCTCCTTGATGCGTCCGTCAACGGTGGAGTTGACGAGGGGCTCCATGAACTCGTCGGTGTTCTTGTGGTCCTCGGAGTCGGTGTCGTAGCAGCTCTGCACGCCCTCGACCATGTCGGTCACGCCACGGCCCTTGCCCTCTACAAGAAGGTCGTAGGCCACCTTGACACGGTTCCAGCGCTTGTCGCGGTCCATGGCGTAGAAACGGCCGATGATGCTGGCGATGTGTGCGCCGTTGGCCGTGCAAACGTCCTGAAGCTGAGAGACAAAGCCCTTGCCGCTCTTGGGGTCGGTGTCGCGACCGTCCATGAAACAGTGCACGTAGGTATTGTCGGCCACGCCGTACTCCTTGGCTATCTCCACCAGCTTGAAGAGGTGAGAGAGCGAAGAGTGAACGCCGCCCGTAGAGGTGAGGCCCATGAGGTGGAGGCCCTTGCCGTTCTTCTTGGCGTATTCGTAGGCCGAAACGATTTCGGGGTTTTTCAGGATAGAGCCGTCGGCGCAGGCACGGTTGATTTTCACAAGGTCCTGATAGACGATGCGGCCGGCACCGATATTGAGGTGACCCACCTCGGAGTTGCCCATCTGTCCGTCGGGCAGACCCACGTTTTCGCCGCAAGTGAGCAGTTGAGAGTGAGGATAAGTAGCGTTGAGGTGATCCATGAAAGGTGTGGGAGCTTCGTAGATAACGTCGCTGTGGTCGTGCTTGCCGATGCCCCAGCCGTCGAGGATCATAAGGAGTGCTTTCTTTGCCATTGTTGTATGTTTGTTGTCGTTTTTCTTTTGTTTGATATTGAGCGGGCGTAAGTGGCGGCGATACCGTGCGCAGGGTTTCCCATTGGGGAACGTTGCCGCACTGCGTTGATTACCGGGCAACGCCCGGGTTTGTTGGCGGTGTTTAAATCGTTCGTGGGAAATTGCGGGTTTGCGGGGCGTTGCCCCTTTATCATGTAGCTGCCCTTACAGGTAGGGTGTTCAAAAATCCCGTTTTTTCTGCAAGATATTGCCACAAACCGCGGCCTGAAAGGCCAGCTCTCGATAGCCCAGGGCAGAGTGGCGGCGCATTGCGGCGACACGTCACCCTGGGTTTCCCGTTGGGGGACGTTGCCGCCTTGAAAAGGCAGCTCTCTTGATACCGGGCAACGCCCGGGTTCGGGTGCGGTTGGGTGGCGGCGTATTTATATTGTCCGTGGCAAATCGTGGGGTTACGGGGCGTTGCCCCTATCTTATGCAGCTGCCCTTACAGGGTGCGAACGATAGTGTTCGGGCGAGTACCCAGGGTGACGCCGCCACTTCGTGTCGGCTCTGCCCTGGGCTATGGGGAGCTG
>CAVGTD010000115.1:0-2618 GCA_963632215.1 Clostridiales bacterium | reverse complement strand
GCGCCCTGTAAGGGCAACTGCCTAATATAGGGGCAACGCCCCGCAAAGCCAACGGCATTCCATTGTCAACCAACCGTTCCCGAACCCGGGCGTTGCCCGGTATCAATGTAGCTGCCCCGACGGCAACATCCCCCGCAAGGAAACCCAGGGTGGCGTGTCGCCGCTTCGAGTCGCCACTCTGCCCTGGGCTAAGAGCAGCTGGTCTTTCAGACCGCGGTTTGCGGGCAATATCTTGCAGGGAAAAACGGGATTTTGAACACCCTACCTTTCAGGCCGCGGTTTGTGGACATTAAACAGAATAAAACACAAATAAGATACCCTACATTCTTGAAAACATTTGAAGAATTGGGCGTGTGCGAACAAATACGCCGCGCCATCAGCGAAATGGGCTACGAGCAGCCCATGCCTGTTCAGCAGGAAGTGATACCCTACCTCCTTGGTGTGGGCAACGACGTGATAGCCCTTGCGCAGACGGGTACGGGAAAGACGGCCGCCTACGGTCTGCCTGTGCTGCAAAAGGTCAACCCCGAGAGCCGCGCCACGCAGGCTGTCATCCTCAGTCCTACGCGCGAACTCTGCTTGCAGATAGCCGGCGACCTTAAAGAGTACGCCCGCTACATCGACAACCTCCACGTGCTGGCCGTCTACGGCGGTTCGAGCATTGAGAGCCAGATACGCACCCTCAAACGCGGCGCGCAGGTAATCGTGGCCACGCCGGGCCGCCTCATCGACCTTATGCACCGCGGCGTGGCGCAGCTCAACAGCGTGGAGAACGTGGTGCTCGACGAGGCCGACGAGATGCTCAACATGGGCTTCACTGAAAGCATCGACGAGATACTCGCCGGCGTGCCGGCCGAGCGCAATACGCTGCTCTTCTCCGCCACTATGGGCAAGGAGATTGAGCGCATTGCCAAGAGCTACCTGCACGACTACAAGGAGATTGTAGTAGGCTCGCGCAACGAGGGAGCAGAGAACGTCAACCACATCTACTACCTTGTGCACGCCAAGGACAAGTACGCCGCCCTCAAGCGCGTGGTCGACTACTATCCGCGCATCTACGGCATCATCTTCTGCCGCACTCGCCTCGAAACGCAGGAGGTGGCCGACCACCTCATCCGCGACGGGTACAGCGCAGAGGCTCTGCACGGCGACCTTTCACAGGCGCAGCGCGACCTCACGATGCAGAAGTTCCGCCAGCACCGCACGCAGCTCCTCGTGGCTACCGACGTGGCGGCGCGCGGCCTCGACGTGGACGAGCTGACCCACGTGATCAACTACGGTTTGCCCGACGACGTGGAGAACTACACCCACCGCTCGGGCCGCACGGGGCGTGCCGGCAAGCGCGGCACGAGCATCTCCATCATCCACCTGCGCGAAAAGGGCAAGGTGCGCGTCATCGAGAAAGTCATCGGCAAGAAGTTTGAACAAGGCACGCTCCCCGAGCCGCAGGAAATATGCACCAAGCAGCTTTACAAGGTGATGGACGAACTGGAACGCATCGAGGTGAACGACACCGAGATCGCGCCCTTCCTCCCCGAGGTGTTCCGCAAGCTCGACTGGCTGACCAAGGAAGACCTCATTAAGCGCATCGTGAGCCGCGAGTTCGGCCACTTCCTGCGCTACTACGCCGATGCGCCCGCCATTGAGCAGCCCGCCGAACGAGGCGCAAAGGGCGGCAACGGCGAGGCCAAGGGGGGCGAACACCGCCGCCGCAAGCGCGGCGAGGGACCCGAGGAAGGATATACCCGCCTCTTCATCAACCTGGGCAAGCGCGACAACTTCTACGCCCGCGAGATTATCAACCTCGTCAACCGCTATGTGCAAGGCACGAAGATTGAGATTGGCCGCATCGACCTCACCACGAACTGCTCCTTCTTCGAAGTGCCTTCGGAGGACGCAGCCCTTGTGATGTCGAAGATGAAGCGCGCCAAGGTGGGCGACCGCAAGGTAGTGGTGGACAACGCCGACCGTACCGAAACCGCCGCTGCCGACAAAAAGCGGACCAAGGGCAAGCCGGGCAACCGCCGCGCCTACGCCGATGTGGCCGATGCCCAGCAGGTGCGCAAGCAGTTCAAAGCCGAGAAGCGCGCCAAGCGCAAAAAACAGAACGAAGCAGCCAAGCCCGACTACGTGCCCAGCAAGAAAGCACACAAAAAGGACGATTGGCGACAGTTTTTTGAATAACCGTCAGACCACGTATTTCCGGATGTGATGGATTTGCGCCCCTTTGGGTGAGGGTGTTCAATAAGCGAGTGGTCTCGGTTGAAGAGGCAAGGAGAATGTCCACAAACCGCGGCCTGAAAGGTAGGGTGTTCAAAAATGCGCAAAAAAAGTCCATTGAAATATCCTGCGCAAATTGTCCGCAAACCGCGGCCTGAAAGGCCAGCTCTCCATAGCCCAGGGCAGAGTGGCGGCGCGAAGCGGCGACACGTCACCCTGGGTTTCCCGCCCCGGGGACGTTGCCGCCCCGTCAGGGCGCAAACGGATGTGTCCGGGCGAGTACCCAGGGCAGAGCCGCCACTTCGTGCCGGCTCTGCCCTGGGCTATGGAGAGCTGCCCCGTCGGGGCGCGGTCCAGGGACATTGTCGTGGAAATTTTGCACCAAAAATATTCGCGTT
>CAVGTD010000114.1:0-2878 GCA_963632215.1 Clostridiales bacterium | reverse complement strand
TTCACGAGGCGCTCGCCAAGGCCAATGGTGTAGCCTTGAGAGGTGAACACCACGCGGTTGAACGTGTCGGCAAGCACCACCATGGGCATTTCCTCCGACTTCGTCAGCGTGCCACCGAAGAGGTCGGCTTTCACCTGGCCTTCCGTGTCGACACCGAAGGAGAGCGTGGAGGGAAGGTTGGTGAACTCTGCACTGTTCTTCTGGAAACGCTCATATTCGTCCTGCGAGGGGAAGACCACGAGGATGGGTCGGCCCCACGCTTCGAGTTGCGTGCGCACCTTCTCCATGTCGTGGAGCACGTGGTTCGTAGGTTCGTGGTTGGCGCGAGCCAGTGCCAGGGCGTAGTAGCCACGGCCGGTGGTCGAAAGCACGCTCTTCGTCTTGCCCGAAGCGCAGTCGGTGTAGAGGTTCTCGGCGTTGAACGAGCCAATCACGGTGGGCGCTTCCTTGTCCTCACGCATCACGAGTTTTTGGCTGGTGGTCGTTCCCGCCGCCACGGGGAACACGCTCACGTTGGCAAGCACCGTGCCGTCGGCAAGGCGCGTGCCGGAAGTCAGCACGTAGTCGCCAGCGTCGACCTGTGTGCCATTCTTGAAAGTAGACGTCCAAGTGGCGGTCTCGGGGTAGTTCTGGAGCACGGGCTGCGCTCCCGCGAGGCGGCTCAGCGTGAAGTGGTAGTAGTAGCCCGGGTTCTCCATGTGCTCGCGCGGCGTGTAGTCGAGCTTCAGCGTGGCGGTTGCATCGGCGTTGCGGCTCTCTTCCTTCTCGTCGGCGAAGCGCACCGTCTGCCATTGTACGGATTTTTCAGTGGGCATGGTCTGTGCGGCGTCCATCTTGGCAAACTGCACCTTGCCCGTCACTTCGTCGATGCGTGCGGGCACACCGATGGAGCGCATGGCTGCAACGAAGAGTATGCCCTTGTTGCGCACGTCGGCGAGGCGCGTTTCCATGGCCTGCGAGGGTGAGAGGCAGTAGCCTTGCGGGTTGCGCTCGGGATTGCTGGTGATGTTCTTGTCAATCCACTTGACAAATTTTGTGGGATCCTTGTGGTAGTCTTTCAGTTCGCTGGGTTTGAAAGCGCCGGAGAAGTAGGAGCGCCAACCGGTGAGCATTTCGTTGGCAATGCGCGGACACTGCACGTAACGGATTTGGAACTCGCGCTGCTCGGCGGTGAGGTCGGCGGCCTTGGACTGCGTGGTGGTTTCGGTGGCTTCGCCGCCGTCGATGGGATTGCCGTTCTCGTCGAGTTCGCCTTCTACGATGTCGCCGCCGTCGCCGTCCTCAGAGATGACAAACTGCAGGTGGTCCTGAATCACTTCGGGGGCGAAGTCGCGCAGATCTTTGTCGGTGAGCGACTCGAGCAGGTCGAGCGTCTCGGTGCGGGGGAAACTCTCCACGACGTCGTAGACGCTCTGCCAGTTGCCGCAAGCTTTCTTCACGAGGGCGTGAACGCGTGCTGCGTCGCCTACGCCAAGTTCTGCGCAGACGCTGTCCGTCATTTCCTGTGTGGCAAAGGTGTGGACGTAGGCCGTGCGGATGGAGTCTTCCTGGGCAAGGCGCACCTTGTTGCGGGCTGCAGCTTCGGGCGAGACAGCAGGCACATTGTCGGTCGCGGCAGGGGGCACGAGCGTCAGTTCCTGCGAGAACGCGTCGCCCGCTTTGTATTTGAGTGGGAGGCTCACGTCGGCGTTGCGTCCGCCGGTAAATTGGGCTACGCCGTAGTGGCCGTCTTTCGAGGCCCACACCACCATGTCGCCAAGTCCGGTGAGGATGGAAGCCTTGCCGGAGTTGTCGGCCTTGGCGTGCTGCACGGTGTAGAGTTCGCCGTAGTTGTAAATCTTGAAAGCCACGTCGGCGCCGGCAGCGGGCTTGCCCGAGGCGTCACAGACGGTGACTGTGGTGCGCGCGGTGCGTGCGTAGTTGGCGGTGACGTTAATTTCGGTGTAGCAGTCGGTGCGGTCTATCACATCTTCGGGACCGTCGTAGCGACCGAACACTTTGGTGTGCATCAACATGCCGCGCGAAGCCGGCTGATTGAACCAGCCGAGGTCGAGAACGGCTTCGGGCTCACAAGCTCCGAGGAAATGCCACTTTCCGTCCACCCAGGCTTCCACCCAGGCGTGGTTGTCGTCGGTGTGTGCCCAACGGGGCGTGTAGACTTGGCGTGCCGGTATGCCCACGGCGCGGAGGGCAGCGACGGTAAAGGTAGACTCTTCGCCGCAACGGCCCGTGGCGGTCTTCATGCTCGCCAAGGGCGAAGAGGTGCGGGCGTCGGAGGGTTTATAGGTGACGTGTTCGTGGCACCAGTGGTTCACTTCCATCACGGCTTCGGCCATTGAAAGCCCTTTGACGCGCTCTTTGAGTTCGTCGTAATAAGTGGTGCGGAATTCGTCGAGATTTTCGTTGTTCACGCGAAGGGGGAGCACGAAGTGGAGCCATTCGCGGTCGGGCACCTTAGCGCCCCACGGCATTTCTTTGCGGGCTTGCAGGGCACATTGGACCTGTGCGGTGTAGAAGTCGGTGGAGTAGTCGGCCACGTCGGGCCAGGGCATGTAGGCGTAGAGAAATTCCAAGGCGTTGCGACACTCTGCGCTCAACTCCGTTTGGCTGAGCTGGTCTTCGATGCCGGCCGATTTCATTTCCACCTGTCGTGCGGTGAAATCCTGGTGTATCTGCGCCGACGTTTGTGCCACGGCGCCCGTGGTAGCCATGGCAAGGGCCACGGCGAGGAGGTATCTGTTCATCTTTCGGTAAGTTTTCGGTGTGTGAGGAGGTAGACGCATTATTATATACTCAAGTTTCGGATTTAGAAAAGAACTTGGTTTTATGCGGTAATCTGGCTGTAGGCCAGACATGTATCCAGCCCACGGTGTCAACC
>CAVGTD010000113.1:0-3046 GCA_963632215.1 Clostridiales bacterium | reverse complement strand
CAGCTCCCCATAGCCCAGGGCAGAGCCGACACGAAGTGGCGGCGTCACCCTGGGTTCCCCGTGCGGGACAAGTCGCGCCCTGTAAGGGCAGCTGCATAATATAGGGGCAACGCCCCGCTAAGCCTATGGCGTTACAATTGACACCGCCACCCAACCGTCCCCGAACCCGGGCGTTGCCCGGTATCAACGCAGCTGCCCCGACGGGTAGGGTGTTCAAAATGCGCAAAAAAGTTCATTGAAATATCATGTGCCAATTGTCCACAAACCGCGGCCTGCAAGGCCGCGGTTTGTGGACAATTGGCACACGACGTTTCAATCAATATTTCCGCTTTTTGAATACACTGCCTTTCAGGCTGCGGTTCGGACAATTGGCGCACGATACCTCAATAAACATTTTAGTACATCTTGCTCCCCCTCCCCCTCGGGCCGCAGTCAGCGGACATTCTCGCCCTCAAAAGCAGCCCTAATCCGTAAAAATGAGTAACTTTGCTTGTTCCTATGCTTGTTGGCTGCACTTGGCCTCGGCATAGGCCCAAAGCACGTACAAAACACAAAGAATGGAAGAAATAGAAAAGAAGGGCGCATCCACATACAGCGCGAGCAACATCCAGGTGCTTGAAGGCCTGGAAGCCGTGCGCAAGCGCCCCGCCATGTACATTGGCGACATCAGCGAAAAAGGACTCCACCATCTTGTTTACGAAACCGTCGACAACTCTATCGACGAAGCCCTGGCGGGCTACTGTACCCACATCGAAGTGACCATTTGCGAGGACAACTCCATCCTCGTGCAGGACAATGGCCGCGGCATCCCCGTCGACATGCACCCCAAAGAACACCGCTCCGCCCTCGAAGTGGTGATGACCGTGTTGCACGCCGGCGGTAAGTTCGACAAAGGCTCCTACAAGGTTTCCGGCGGTCTGCACGGCGTGGGCGTAAGCTGCGTCAACGCCCTCTCCACCCGAATGGTGTCCGAGGTGTTCCGCGACGGCAAGATATACCGTCAGGAGTACGCCAAGGGCCATCCCCAAGCCCCCGTGGCCGTAGTGGGCGAGACCGAGCTGCGAGGCACGCGCCAGCACTTCTGGCCCGACCCCACTATCTTCACTACCACTGTCTATAAGTACGACATCCTCGCCAACCGTATGCGCGAGCTTGCCTACCTCAACGCCGGCATCACCATCACGCTCACCGACCTGCGGCCCGACGAGGAGGGAAACACCCGCAAGGATGTGTTCCACTCCGACCTCGGCCTGCGCGAGTTCGTGCGCTACATCGACTCCTCGCGCCAGCACCTCTTCGACGACGTGATCTACCTCAGCACCGAGAAGAACGCCATACCCATCGAGGTTGCCATCATGTACAACACGTCGTACACCGAAAACATCCACTCCTACGTCAACAATATCAACACCATCGAGGGCGGTACGCACCTCGTGGGCTTCCGTCAGGCAGTGACGCGCGTCCTCAAAAAGTACGCTGAGGAAACGGCTGCCAAGCAGATAGAAAAGGCCAAGGTCGAAATCTCCGGCGAGGACTTCCGCGAGGGCCTCACCGCCGTCATCTCCGTCAAGGTGAGCGAGCCGCAGTTCGAGGGTCAGACCAAGACGAAGCTCGGCAACAGCGAAGTGACCGGCGCCGTCAACCAGGCTGTGGGCGAAGCCCTCACCAACTACCTCGAAGAGCACCCCAAGGAGGCCAAACTCATTGTGGACAAGGTAATCCTCGCCGCTACGGCGCGCATCGCCGCCCGCAAGGCACGCGAGAGCGTGCAGCGCAAAAGCCCCCTCTCGGGCGGCGGTTTGCCCGGCAAGTTGGCTGACTGCTCGTCGAAGGACCCCGCCGAGAGCGAGATATTCCTCGTCGAGGGTGACTCCGCCGGCGGTTCGGCCAAGCAGGGACGTAGCCGCGCTACTCAGGCTATCCTTCCCCTGCGAGGCAAAATCCTCAATGTGGAGAAGGCCATGTGGCACAAAGCTTTCGAGAGCGACGAGGTGAACAACATCATTCAGGCCCTGGGCATACGCTTCGGCCTGGGCGAGGACTCTAAGGAGGCAAACCTCGACAAGCTCCGCTACCACAAGGTAATCATCATGGCCGATGCCGATGTCGACGGTCAGCACATCGCCACGCTCATCATGACCCTCTTCTACCGCTATATGCCGCAGATCATTCAGGACGGCTACCTCTACATAGCCATGCCGCCCCTCTACCGCTGCACCAAGGGCAATACCTCGGAGTATTGCTACACCGACCGCGACCGTCAGATATTCATGGACAAGTACGGCGACGGCACCGAGGGCAGCATCAAGACGCAGCGTTACAAAGGTCTTGGCGAGATGAACCCCGACCAGCTCTGGGAAACTACCATGTGCCCCGAAACCCGTCTGCTCAAGCAAGTGACGGTAGAGAACGCCGCCGAGGCCGACTACATCTTCTCCATGCTCATGGGCGACGACGTAGGTCCGCGCCGCGAGTTCATCGAAAAGAACGCCACCTACGCCACCGTCGACGCGTAAGGCGAACGCTCATCCAATAACAAACGCATATTTCATGTATCCTGCGAATAAACCCATCCCGCCCGGATGGGTTTATTCGTTTACGCCCCGTTGCCGTCCCGATGTTTCCCTGCAAGGCGTTTTGCGAATTTGTTTTGTGCAACGCTTTGCAGGGAAAAAATATTCCATTACCTTTGCACCGCTTGAACCCCGATAGGGTAAGCGCAAGCAGCCCAGATGGCGGAATCGGTAGACGCGCTGGTCTCAAACACCAGTGGGGCAACCCGTGCCGGTTCGACCCCGGCTCTGGGTACGCTAATCGAAAGGCGTGAGAAATCGAGTTTCTCACGCCTTTATTGTATCCGTATATTGCCTATCTTGATATTTGGCTCTACCTTTGCGGAGTAAGCGCGCATCGGGCGATGGATGGGCGTTTGCAGCGCGGCTCGCGAGAGGGTGATTAAGCGAATATCTTCGGTGCAGCATTGCAACGACAATGTCCGCAAACCGCGCCCCAACGGGGCAGCTCTCCATAGCCCAGGGCAGAGCCG
>CAVGTD010000112.1:0-3049 GCA_963632215.1 Clostridiales bacterium | reverse complement strand
TCGCTCGGATGCCGCGACATCAGAAATCTGTCGCTTTCGTTGAGATTGAACATTGGCTTACCTTTTTTGATGCAAAGTTCGCTCTCAGCAGGGGCTACCGCAAGTCGTCTTGTTTCGGATGGTTACGGCTACGCTGCGGCGGATAGGGGTTGCAAGTGGCCTGACGATAACGAAGGGCAGGGCGCAGGACACAAGAAAGCCCCCGCCGAGAGCCTTGGCGCACGGGTTGCGCGGGGCTGCCGGAGGGGGCTTTAAGGGTTATGGAGGCTGGGGAGATTACTTCTCAGCCTGCGTCATGTTGTAGACGATGTCCATGATTTGCTTGCCGAGCGCGTCGGCCTCTTCCATGGTGTGGGCCTCGGAGTAGACGCGGATAATCGGCTCGGTGTTGCTCTTGCGGAGGTGTACCCACTTGTCGGCGAAGTCGATCTTCACGCCGTCGATGTCGGTCACCTTCTCGTTTTTGTAGAGTTCCTTGACCTTCTGAAGGATGGCGTAGATGTCGGTCGTGGGGTCGAGGTCGATGCGGTTCTTCGCAATGAAATACTGCGGCAGGGAGTCGCGGAGCTCCGTAGCACGCATGCCCGTCTTAGCCAGATAGGTGAGGATGAGGCCGATGCCCACGAGGGCGTCGCGGCCGGAGTGAGCGGCGGGATAGATAACGCCGCCGTTGCCTTCGCCGCCGATTACGGCGCCGGTCTCCTTCATCTTCATCACTACGTTGACCTCGCCCACGGCAGCGGCCGTGTAGGTGCAGCCGTACTTCTCGGTCACGTCGCGCAGGCCGCGGCTCGACGAGAGGTTAGAAACCGTGGGGCCGGGCGTGTGCTTCAACACGTAGTCGGCGCAAGCCACGAGGGTGTTTTCCTCGCCGAACATGGTGCCGTCCTCGCAGATGAGAGCCAGTCGGTCTACGTCCGGGTCGACTACGATGCCGATGTCGTGGCGGCCCTTGCGGAGCAGGTTGCGGATTTCCGTAAGGTTCTGCTTCAAGGGTTCGGGGTTGTGGGCGAAGTTGCCCGTGGGCTCGGGGTTGAGCAGGGTGACGTCGGTCACGCCAAGCTGGCCGAGGAGTTTGGGAATGATGATGCCGCCCACGGAGTTGACCGTGTCGATAGCCACCGTGAAGTGGGCGCGGCGGATAGCCTCAACGTCAACCAATTCAAGGTCCTTGACGAGGGCGATGTGGCGCTGGTCGTAGCTGTAATTCTCGGTATAGCAGCCAAGGCTGTCAACGTCGGCGAAAACAAAGTCGCTGCTGTTGGCCTTGCGCACCACCTCAGAGGCTTCGGCAGGGGGGAGGAACTCGCCCTTTTCGTTGAGGAACTTCAGGGCGTTCCACTGCCGGGGGTTGTGGCTTGCCGTGATGATGATGCCGCCGCAAGCGTGCTCCATGGTCACTGCGAGTTCGGTGGTGGGGGTTGTGGCCAGCCCGATGTTCACCACGTCAAAGCCCATGCCCATCAATGTGCCGCACACCACGTGGCTCACCATTTCGCCGGAGATGCGGGCGTCGCGCCCTACGACGATTTTGCGGCGAAAAGCATTGCCCACTACGTTCTCACGCAGGGAGGCGTAAGCTGAAACGGACTTTGCGATGTCGACGGGATTAAGCGTATCGCCTGTACGACCGCCAATGGTTCCGCGGAAACCTGAGATGGATTTGATAAGTGTCATAGTATCTTACTGTAACGTTTGTTGTTTGTTTGAATAGCAAATTTACGGCACAAGGCTTGTTTGACGAAAAGAATGCACGCATTTTTTCAAGTTCTCATACGAATTACTCACTTTCAGGCATCAACGCTCGCGCCGCAGGGGGTAGTTGCCTCGGAGGGATTCGAACTTTTCGGGTTCTGTTTTCAGGGCCAGCGAGTCGCGCAGGGGGTTGTACAGACGCAGTTCCTCGCAGAGGGGGACCGTGCCCTCGCAGTAGTTGAAGCCGACGGGCAGGGCGGGCGGCAGCACCTGGGCATAATCCTCGCAGGGCAGGCCGAAATGGCGCGCTACGGCTTGCAGGGCCATGCGCGTGCCGTTGGCCTTGCCGTCGGCACTGTACCCGGCTATGTGGGGCGTGGCGAGAAAGGCGTGGCTCAGGAGCCACGGGCTGACGTGCGGCTCGTTCTCCCACGTGTCGATGACGGCGGCGCGCACCTTGCCCTGTTCCATGGCCTGTTGCAGCGCCTCGGTGCAAACCACTTCGCCCCGGCTCGTGTTGAAAACAACCGCCCCGGAGCGGAGCTTTTGGAAAAACGCGGCGTTAGCCATGTGGAAGGTGGCGTGCGGCTGGGGGCTGCGGGTGAGCGGCGTGTGGAACGTGACCACGTCGGCCTGCGCCGCCACCTCGTCGAGCGTGGAAAAGCCGTCCGTCCCCTCGCGTTCGGCACGGGGAGGGTCGCAAAGCAGAATGCGCTTGAAGCCCATTTGCCGCGCCATTTCGAGGACCTGTGCCCCCACATGGCCCACGCCCACAATGGCGAGCGTGAGACGGGAAAACACAGAGCGGTCGAGGTCGGCAGGGAAGACGGGACTGTCGGCGGCTGTCAGCGGGCGACAGCCGTCCCAGCAGCCGTGGGCGGCGAGCAGCAGCAAACTGTTGCGCACGTACTGCGCCACGCTTGCGGCGTTGCAGCCCGGGCAGTTGGTCCACGCAATGCCGGCTTGGCGCAAGTATTCCGTGTCGATGTGGTCGTAGCCGATGGTTGCCGTGGCGATGAACTTCACCCGGCTTCCCTCCAAGAGTTCACGGTTGCAGCGGGTGCGGGTTCGCACAATCAGGGCGTCGGCATCGCGCACGTCGGCCGCCGATATGGCCGCGCCGGGCAGATATACCGCCTCGCCCATCCGTTCGGCAAAACCGCGGATAAAAGGTATTTTGTCGTCAATAACAAGTTTCATTTGCACAAGGAAGCGTCAAAAGGATTGAGCCGTGCAAATTAGGTTGACAACCGCAAACCACACCCAAACAGGGCGCAATTTATGGATGTCAACCCAATTTGCGTCAGCAATAATAATATTGTAAAGACAGCCTGAACAAAGAGATGCGTTTCGC
>CAVGTD010000111.1:0-3102 GCA_963632215.1 Clostridiales bacterium | reverse complement strand
CCGCCCCGCCCTTGGGCACGAGCTTCACCTGGATGGCCTCCAGGCGCAGCGACATTCCCTCGGTGCCGGCCGAGGCACCGTTCTTTGCCCAGCCCATCCAACCGATGTTCTGCGCGTGCACGCGATAATACACGTCGTAGCGGTTTGCTATCTCACCGGTCAATCGAATCTGCATGGCCTCGACACGCTTAGACTGGCCGTAGGTGCCGCCCATGCTCGACCACCCTTGCCAGCCGATGTCCTGGACGTGGGCACGAATCTGGACCCGGCTATCCTCGTAGGAAGACGAAAGCCATAAACTCAGCGCCTCGACGCGCAGCGACTGGCCACTCGTACCCGCCGTGGCACCGTCCTTGACGGAGCTCTGCCACCCAATGTTCTGAACGTGAGCCTGGTACATGACGCTGGGCGCGGACTTCTCCGTAATGGAGAAACTGCCCGTCGCGACGCCGGTATAGTTACCCTTGAACGTGGCTTTAACCGTAGCAGTGCCCACCTTGACGTTGTCGGAGTAGGAAAGCGTGTAGTCCTTCCAATACTCAAGCGTCTTTCCGTTAAGCGTCACCGTCGCCGTCGGCGTGAGTTCATACCCTGTCCATTTTTGGTTGGCGGCGACAACTTCGGCCTTAGAGGCGTCCGCAGGCACAATCTTGAAGTTGCCCCACGCATTTCCCGAGTAGTTGCCCTTGAACATCACCCTCACGCTAGCCGTCCCAGGGTTCACGTTGTCCGAGCACGAGACCTCGTAGTCTGTCCCCTGCTTAAGGGTCTTACCGTTGAGAGTAACCGTGGGCGCAGGAGTGAGGGGCTGGCCGGTGTAGCTCTGATCCGCAACCTTAACCGTTGCCCCAGAGGCGTCCAGAGCCCATTTGGCGTAAAGCTGAATATTTGACTTGACGGCGGTGTTCTGATCAAATTTGCGCGTTAAGCCCTTGTCCGTGTACCAACCCTCAAGGGTGTAACCATCCTTAGAGCACCACGGAAACTCCTCGAGTTTGCTGCCCTTTTCAACGGTACGAAAATCGTTGCCCGTGATTGTTCCGCCGTTGACGTTAAACGAAATCCGACAATAGCTTGCTGTCTGTTGCAGCTTTTGATAGCCCGTCAAATCGGAAAAGTCATTCTTTGGGATCTCAGAGGCGTCCTTCGCGTCGACGAGGTTCGTATCACTAAAAGCGCAAATCCAGTAATAACGCTCTTGTTCAACACCGTTCTTATCGAGCCCGGTACATTTGCAGTAGTAATGCGTTGCAATCCAGCCATCCGTATGGGGGGCATAATCCCAGTAGCAGTTATGCACATCGGTAAACCCACCGACCCTATTGGCTATTCGGCATAGAATTGCAGGGGTCGTGTACGAGTCGCCGACAAACGATTTCCACCAGGGGTTACAGTAGTCCTCAAGCAAATTACAGCGCTTTGTGGCGTGTCCATCTTCATCCTTATATGCCCTGAGGTATTTCATTTTAGGATGCAGATAATTCTCAATAGCCTGCATCTTCTCGAAGCTATCCATCGAGCTGTCGGTCACGTTGGCGATTAACCAGTCGATGTATTCGTTCTCTGCCTGGTCGTAATCCACATCAATGGTGAACTTAAACTTTGCAAGGGTAGGCCCATCGTAATAGCCGTCGGCCGCCACCACGGCCATCGTGTATGTGCCAACCTTGTCAAACGAGTAGGTAATAATTCTACCGTCTGCATTTTGCAGCTTGTAATCGTAGCCGTTCCATTCACCGACGATGTCATCAGCAGCGAGCTGTGTTGTGGTTACGTTGGCCTCATTTCCATCCGAATCATAGAAGTTAAGGTAAAACTTATCCTCAAATTTAGTTTTAATATAGATAGGGATAAAGGAATCGGTATACGTCGTTTTGGGGATTATATATGCCTCAAAACCCCAATCCTCATCTGTAGAAGCAGCGACCCGTGCATCCGCCGAGAGAGCCACAGCCTCGTCGCTTTCCAGCTCGACCTCTTCGAGCTTTTGGAAAGCGCTAACGTCAATCTGACCATCGAGGTCAGTCGACTCAAGGGCCGGATCGGCAAACGCGGGCGCCAAGAAAACCGAGCAGGCGAGAACCACCGATGCCACGATGCTCGCAACCAGGCCAGCAATCTTTCTCATAGACACTCCAATCACCGTAGGCGATTCGCCAGGCCAGGGGTTATAGTCCAACAAATACCCCCTCCCCTATTTTCAAGTCAAGTTAAGTTCTGTAAACGACGGCTGAAACAACCTCGAAGGGTCACCGAGAAAACCGGCCAGTCCGAGCCCCGATGTCACGAAACCCGGAAGAATGGTGTCTTGGCTGGATTTGGCGAGTAGCCGGGCGGTTCGGCGGCGCGCCAACTGGGCAAACGCCGACGAAAAAGGGCGAGCTACTCGGCGAAATTGTACAAGACACCATTCTTCCCAGTTTCGTGACATCGCCAGCGAGAAAAGCCCCCGCGTATAATCGACCCACCACACCGCAACACACCCGGGAGCCCACAATGACCAACGCCGCACACGCCCTCGAAACCGCCCAATCCATGGCCAAAACCGCCGAATACCAGGCTGACCAGGCAAAACTCCCGGCAAACATCCAAGCCGCGTTGCCAACGCACTTCTCCGCAGAGGTCCATCTCACCTATCAAAACGCCAGGAGCTCCCACAAAACACCACCGCCTACGCGACCGCAGAGGAACTTCTCGACACAAGCTGGGACGCCGCGGTCCAGGCGGGCGCCCTGCGCTTCTACGAGGGCAAGGTCATCTTCCCCATCGACGCCGCGAGGCCCGGCGCGCAGACCCCCATCGAGGTCTCGATCAAGCAGGGAGACCCCGAGCGCTCGGAAGGCCGGGCCTGGTTTGTCTCTTACGTCAACGCATACGTGCCGCCGGTCGCGCCGCAGGCGGCCTCGCCCACCAAGGCAATCGAGGATTTTGCCTGGATGGGCCCGTGGGAGGACTTCTTGGAAGACCTCGCCGCCATCGCCTTGCCCGAGTCATGGGGATTCAAAGGCGCGGTCTCGGGCACCGGCGCGGCCTCGGGCGCGGGCGCCGCGACCGGCCGCCCCTACGCCATCCTCAAGAGCTACATCTGCAACACGTACTACC
>CAVGTD010000110.1:0-3118 GCA_963632215.1 Clostridiales bacterium | reverse complement strand
CGGCTCTGCCCTGGGCTATGGAGAGCTGCCCCGTCGGGGCGCGGTCCAGGGGCATTGCCACGACAATATTGCACCGAAACCGTTCCCTTTTTGAACACCCTACCCAACGGGGCGCGGTTTGCGGACAATATCTTGCAGGGAAAAAACGGGATTTTGAACCCCCTACGCCCTGAGTTCACATCAAAACACAAAATTCCGCGCTGAAAGCGCAAAAGTAAAGACTACTACTTTTGCGCTTTCAGCGCGGAATTTATTTGGGGATGCTTCCCCCGGGGCATTTGCTTTGCCCCGGGGGAAGTTCTTCAAGGCTTTCAGCCTGTCATTTCACAAGAATCTTCTTTTCGTTCACGATGTACACGCCCTTTTGCGCGCCTTGGAGGGTGGAGAGGCGGCGGCCGTTGAGGTCGTAGATTGCCGGGACTGCGGTGGCGTGAGCCTCAACGGCAGTCGAGAGGCCCGTAACCGTGCCGTCCTGTTCGAAGGCGAAGCCTCGCAACGGGCTTGACGCCTCGGTCTTGGGGAGGGCGAGGTAGACCTTGCCCGCGGCGTTGGTGAACGCTGCGCCTTCGGGTGCGCCCCAGTAGAAGCCGGGTTTGTTGTCAGAGCCGAGGCTCAGTTTATAGTAGAGGTTCGTGCCTTCCGCGCTGGTTGTTTCGCTATTAAGCGAGCCGTGGAGCAGGTTTGCCGTGGGGGCTTCGTCAGCACGGCTTACGGCGAGGAAGTTGTAGCTGCCTTCGTTGGCTTTGAGCAAGAGGGGAGTGAGTGCAGGAACGGTTGCACCGTCTTTGTAGAGGGCGTTGAGCGAGAGGGTGTTGTCGGCATTCTGCGTCACGGTGTATCCCGTCACGCCCTCGGGCATGGTGAACGCGTCGTCGGTGAAGAGCGTAGCGTAACCGGCCGACGATACGGAGAACGTGCTTGTCTTGCGATAGAGCTGCACGGGAGAATGCGTAACAATGCTGGGAAAGCAAGTAAAACTGCCGTTGTAGTATCCAATGGTGTTGCCCATCACGTCGCCGCCGAAGGTAATCACGGCATCGCCGGAGTTAAGGGTGACGGAAGCCTTTGATTGGCTAGTATTCGCCTTGTCTTGCAACTTCAAATAGTAATTGTTGCCACTATTGTCGCCGGCGGCGTAGAGGTATTTGCCCTTTACGTTGTCGTAGAACGTCCATGCGCCGGGTTCGCCGCCAAGTTTCAGTTCATAAACGAAGCGTGTGTCGGCCGCAATCGTCTTCGACGTGGCTATCTGGTCTTCCGCGATTTTCACTTTGTTGCCCGACATCTTTACGCCATATCCCTTGCGGGTGTTGGTGTCCTGATAGCCCAAGGCGTTGCCCGAGGCGGCGTTGACGATGAGGTAGGTGTCGCCGGCCACGAGCTGGTCTTCGGTCATCACGCGCTTGTACACCACCACGTCGTTCAGTCCGTCGGTGGGTCGCGTCACGGGATAGTCCACCGTCTCGAACGGTGTCCAGTACTGGCACACCACCTTGTAGAGGTTCTTGGGATAGACGGTGAGGCGGTAGCGCACCTTAGAGGCCAGGAGGGGAATGTGGTCGGCCGCTACGGTAGCCGTGTTCTCGCTGCCGCTGAACGACTTAACCACAACGCCGTTGGTCCACGTCTGTCCGCCGTCGCTGCTTATCTCTACCACGGCACTGTCGAGCATCTGGGCGTCGGCGTTCTTGATGGAGTACGTCACGTCGTGGCAGAGGTTGCCGTCGGTGCTGTTCACGGAGTATTCGCCCGTAGGCTTCACGCTGCACGAGGTGGCTATCTGGAAGTCGGCGGGACAGAACGTGCTGCCCTCCTCGTACTTCGACGAGAAGTAGTCGGCTGACATCTTGGAGTTCACCTTGATGAAGTGGGCGTAGTCGTCGCCGCTGCGCACTCTTCGTCTCCAGGTATTTAGACTACCATTTTGGTGGAAATCATTGCTTAGGCTGTATATCGTATTGGCGTCGAAATCGGTTTGGTTCTTCGAGAGTATCGTATAGGTCGTGGGTTCGTCGTCCACGCACCAATCGGCAAAGCGGAAGTAGTCAGTCGGCGTTGTGCCGCTCCATATTTGGTTGCCCTTTGCCGTTACGCCGAGCAGGGTGTAGTAGCGCGTAGGGTCGGCAACGCCAGGGTTAGAACTTGTGCTTTGCTCCTGATAGGTTCTCATGGTCACTTTCGAGGCTTTGTATACCACGCGGCTCGTTGCGGATATGTCGAAATCCTCCGTCTCGTCGGAGTCGTACACGCCCTTTGTCACGGCGCGGTACCCAGCCTTGGGGTGGAGCGACACCTTGTAGCGCACATGTTCGGCTATGTAGGGGTGACAGGCAAGAAAGCGGCCAGAAATCGTCACGTTGTCCGAGGTGAGGCTGTCGGCCTCCCACGTCTGCCCCTCGTCGTAGCTCCATTTCAGCGTCAGACAGTGAATAGCGTCCGCCGTGATGCCCGTCATGGAGTAGTTGACGTACTGGCGCACTTCGCGGTCGTCGTTGATGGTAAAAACATCTGCGGGAGTCAGCGTGATTTCGGGTGTCACGCAGATATCGTCGAATGCCGTCTTCGTGGCGTCGCCGCTCGCAATGAAGAGTTCGGCTGACGTTTCGCCTTTCACCTTTATAAACTGGTAAAGCCCTGTATTGTTGGTTATCGTGGTTTCATATGTACTCTTATAGCCATTCAAATTATATTTTTCGCGCGAGCTTTCGTTGTACGGGTAGATATATTTCGTGAAACAATAAAGCAGGTTCGTGTCGATATGCCAATATGCGCTTGTGCAGCCGGCCATGCCGTCGTTTAATCCGCCCCACACTTGGCAGCCGTCGGCCGCCTTGCCAAGCAGTGTCAGGGATATGGATTTAGAATCACCGCTTTGGTTCGTGCCAAGTGATTCCACGAGCTTGGCTTCATAGATATCGTCGGCGTGCGCCGTGGCGGCCGAGAAGGCGGCCAATGCGCCAATTATCAGTTTGTTTAGTAGTTTCATTGTTTTTGTAGTTTTTAAAAAAGCCTACCCCCGACCCCTCCCTAAAGGGAAGGGAGACCTTACGGGTAGGGTGTTCAAAAAAGCGAGCAATTTCGGTACAAAAATAGGCTGAAAGCCTTTAAGTTCCTAGCC
>CAVGTD010000109.1:0-3174 GCA_963632215.1 Clostridiales bacterium | reverse complement strand
AGGGTGACGCCGCCACTTCGTGTCGGCTCTGCCCTGGGCTATGGGGAGCTGCCCCGTTGGGGCGCGGTTTGCGGACATTTCCGTGGCAATTTTGCGCCACAAATATGCGCATTTTGAACGCCCTGCCCTTACAGGGCGCAAACTAACCCCTGCTTACCACCCAGGGCGTTGCCCTGGGCTAGGGACTTGCAAGGCTTTCAGCCTTCCTCGCTGACCATTTCGTCTTGCGGCGTGCGCGATTTCCTTGGTCTTTGCCTAATACTGAAAGCAAAGATAAAACATTTTATTAAAAGCCCGTTGGCGGCACGACAATTTTTCTGCGCTTCGGGCGGACGGGCGTGGCCAGAGCGGCCCTCGGGGCAGTTGGCGCTGGGCGCGGCAGGGTTGGCGTAGGGCGTACGGGCTGCGTGTGTCGGACGTACGTGTCACGTGCGTCACTCGTACGGGTTACGTGCGTAGCCCGTACGGTGTACGGCATTTCTCCCCGTGGTTGGGGCAAATAGTTGGCGCATGGGGGCTACATGGGTGGCGCGGGGCTGAGGCAAAAACAAAGGGAGCGGCTTCCGGACGGGCGTTAACGTCGTTCGGAAGCCGCTCCTGGGGGCTTATGCAGCGAGCTGTGGGCTTACTGCTGGGCTGCGCTGTTGGCAGCGTTGATCATTTCGGTGCTGGGCAGGATGTAAACCTCCACGCGGCGGTTCTGCTCCTGGCCGGCTGCGGTAGAGTTGTCGGCCACGGGGTTTTCTTCGCCGTAGCCCTTCACGCTCACCAGGCGCGACGAGGCGTAGCCGGCGCTGACAATCTGCGTTTTCACGGCGTCGGCGCGCTGCTGCGACAGGGTGAGGTTCTTGGCCTGGCTCTGCTCGGTGGTGCAGTTCTTCCAGCCCTGGTTGTCGGTGAAGCCGCAGATGGCGAGGTTGTAGGTAGTGTCCTCGGCCTTGAGCTGCGTGATGAACTTGTTGATAGACGCCATGGCCGACGAGCTGAGCGTGGCTGCGCCGGTGTTGAAGAGCAGGCCGCTGTCGAAGGTAGCCTTCACGTACTGCGTGCCGTCGGAGTTTTCAATCACCTCTGCCTTGGCGTTGGCAGCCTCGGCGGCCTTCTTGGCCTTGTCCATCTTGTTGCCGATAAGCACGCCGGCGCCGGTACCTACGGCTGCGCCCACGGCTGCGCCGATAGCCGCGCCCTTGCCCTTGCCGATGAGCTGGCCCACGAGTGCGCCCAGGGCGCCGGTTGCCGTGCCGCCGATAAGTCCGCCCTTGGCGGTGTTCGACATGCTGCCGCAGCTGCTGAGCAGCATCATTGCGCTCACGGCGCAAACGGATAACTTCATTCCTTTCATAGTAGCTGTTGTATTTTTGTTTGTTGGTTTGCCTGTGTAAACTTGCCGGGGCAAAGGTAAATAAATAAGGCGCAAATTTGCCCTCTGAAAGTGCCAAAAAGTGAGCCGCGGGGGCAAAACGTGCGCAAGGCGGCATATAATAGGCGTTTTATTCGTAAATTTGCGCCATTCACAACAAATATTAAGCCGTCCCCCTGGGCAACCGCCCCTTGGGGCCGCGGCAAACCGAACAATCATGGCAAAAGAACTTAAAGACCTTACGAAACGCAGCGTGGACTACTCGCGCTGGTATAACGAACTCGTTGTCAAGGCCGACCTGGCCGAGCAGTCCGACGTGCGCGGCTGCATGATTATCAAGCCCTACGGCTACGCCATCTGGGAACGCATGCAGCAGGGGCTTGACGAGCGTTTCAAGCAAACGGGCGTGCAGAACGTCTACTTCCCCATGCTCATCCCCAAGAGCTTCCTCTCCAAGGAGGCCGAGCACGTGGAGGGCTTCGCCAAGGAGTGCGCCGTGGTGACGCACTACCGCCTCAAGGCCGACCCCGAAGGCGACGGCGTGGTGGTCGACCCCGCCGCCAAGCTCGAGGAGGAACTCATCATCCGCCCCACCTCTGAGACCACCATCTGGAACACCTACCGCAAGTGGATTCACTCTTGGCGCGACCTGCCCCTGTGCTGCAACCAGTGGTGCAACGTGATGCGCTGGGAGATGCGCACGCGCCTGTTCCTGCGCACCTCGGAGTTCCTTTGGCAGGAGGGCCACACCGCCCACGCCACCAAGGAGGAGGCCGAGGCCCGCGCCCGGCAGATGCTCCACGTTTACGCCGACTTCGCCGAAGAGGTGATGGCCGTGCCCGTGGTGCGCGGCGTGAAGAGCGAGACGGAACGCTTTGCCGGCGCGCTCGACACGTATACCATCGAGGCCATGATGCAGGACGGCAAGGCCCTGCAAAGCGGCACGAGCCACTTCCTGGGCCAGAACTTCGGCAAGGCGTTCAACGTGCAGTTTGTCAACAAGGACAACCAGACGGACTACGCCTGGGCCACGTCGTGGGGCGTAAGCACACGCCTCATGGGCGCGCTCATCATGACGCACTCCGACGACAACGGCCTGGTGCTGCCGCCCCGCCTCGCCCCCATCCAGGTGGTCATCGTGCCTATCTACAAGGGCGACAGCGAACTGGCGCGTTTCGACGAGAAGCTCGGCGCGCTGGCCGACGCGCTGCGCAAGCGGGGCATCCGCGTGAAGTACGACAACGCCGACAACAAGCGCCCGGGCTTCAAGTTCGCCGACTACGAGCTCAAGGGCGTGCCCGTGCGCCTCGTCATGGGCGGCCGCGACCTCGACAACGGCACCATCGAACTGATGCGCCGCGACACGCTCGAAAAGGAGACGCTCCCGTTCGAGGGCATCGAGGACCACGTGGAGAAGCTCCTGGAGGAAATCCAGTCCAACATCTTCCGCAAGGCCAAGGCGCGCCTCGACGAAAACACGCACGAGTGCAACAACTACGAGGAGTTCAAGGAGAAGGTAAAGCAGGGCGGCTTCTTCCTCTGCCCCTGGGACGGCACGACCGAGACCGAGGCCAAGATAAAGGCCGACACGCAGGCCACCATCCGCTGCGTGCCCTTCGGCGTCGACCAGTCGAACCCCGGCACCGACATGGTGAGCGGCAAGCCCGCCACCTGCAAGGTTATTATGGCACGAAGCTATTAAGGAGAGCCTACCCACAGCCTACCCACAGAAGCCTACCCACAGAAGCCTACCCCCAGCCCCTCCCTAAAGGGAAGGGGGCGTGAGTGGACGGGCGTGGGCATAATGGGCATAT
>CAVGTD010000108.1:0-3304 GCA_963632215.1 Clostridiales bacterium | reverse complement strand
GGGGTGCAACGCATGGGGGTCACGTCTCCGACGTGACGCTCTACACGGCTTCGCAGAGGCTCACCGTTCCACAATCTGTCCCGTCTTCGTCATGCCGCGGAGGGAAATGTCGAGGCGTTGCTCCACGCGGGCATTGGTGAAGAAGATCACCGAAGCCTTGCCCGCCTTGTCGGTGCTCACGGAGGGGTTCCAGTAGAGTGTGCGGCGCACGTCGCGTGAAGAGGGCGTGTCGAAGCCGCGGTAGTTGCGGTTGTAGAACGTCAGGCCGGGCGTGTAGCCGTGAATCACGCGGCGCTCCAGACCCTTCTTCTCTTTGCGCGCCTTGTAGCGGTAGAGGTCGGGAATCTCGTAGAGGTAGATGGCATAGCGGTTCTTGCTGCGGTTCACGTCCGAACCCGTCATAGCGTCGTCGCGGAGATTGCTCTGCACCACGGAGGCCGACTTTATCTCGTCCGCAGCGAGGTAGAGGTACATCTCCGGGTAGTTCTTCACGAGTTCGTCGTAAGGCATGTTGTTGATGTAGACCTTCATCTGCCGGCCGTTAAGCGTGAACGTACCCGTCATGTCGTTCGTTCCGCTCTGGTCGCTGTTGCCCAGCCCTTGCTGGAAGATGCGCGCGTTGGCGCTCTGTTCGCCAGCCGCTTCAGCCGCCAGCGTTTCGTAGACCGCTTCGTCGGAAGAGGTGGTTGCCGTGGCGTTCCCGCTGTTGTCGATGCCCACCACGCCGTTGTCCACAGCGCTCATGTTGCCCACGATGTGCGACGACGAGGCGTCGAGCACCGAGAGGAAATCCCAAATGGTGCCGGGTTCGTAGCCCATGTCCTTGTAGTGCTCCGCTTCGCGCTGAATGTTGTAGAACTTCGAGGCACGCTTCTGGCCAGTGCGCTCGCCGCCGTTGTAGGTGTAGCGGTTGCCCGTGAAGCCGCGGTACTTGTTCTTGTGAACCACTGTGGCTTCGCCCAGCGTGGTGGCTTTGATGGTGGGTAGCGTGTCGGTCCACTCAAACGTTTCCGGTTTGCGCTGCGGCGTGGCCGGGTCGTCGGGCGAGAAGAGCGTGAAGTCCAGTTCGCGGCCGTTGAAGGCACGCGGCTGCGGCGAGAACCAGCGGTCCAGCATGAGGCGTCCCCAGTGGCGCTTGCCATCGTCGCTTTTGGAGGTGAAGAGCGCGTGGTAGTCGCCCTCGTAGTAAGCGTTCGTCTCGAAGGCAAAATTGCCGTCGGCATCCGTCTTCGTCGTACCCTCGTAACTGCCGCCCGTGAGCGAATACATCTTCATGGAAAGGTTGTAGCCCGCTTGTGGTTTGCGGCGCTTGTTGTCCGTGTAGAGCGAGCCGCGGAGGATGAGGCGTTCCTCAATGGGCTGCTTGAGGTCGAAAGGTGTGGCGTCGCACATCACGTCGAATGGCGTGGCGCTCCATCCCTGCACAAGGAGCAGAAGGTCCAGCATGCGGCGGTGGGCTGCGTCGTCCTTGGCAAAGTAGGCCGCCGGGTTGGCTATGTAGCCGCGCACTTCGGAGCCGAGCAGAAGGTCGGCAGCCATGCCGGCATCACCGTCCGCCACAATGTTGCCCGCGTCGTCGCGCACGGCAATGGAGAAGGTCGTCTGCACGGGCGCTCCCGCCGTGTCGGTGAGTTCCATGGTCAGCACGGCAGGCTCAAACGACGAGTAGTCCGCACGGTTCTGACGAAGCGAAATGTTCACGCGGCGCTCTTCGGCCGGTTTCAAAGCGTTCCATACCAAGCGCGAGGCACGGCTTGCGCCGTCCGTTCCGTACACCTCAATGCGGCTCACGCCGCCGCGCAATGCCTTCTGTGGCACAAAGCGTTCTATGGTGCCGGGCGAGAGCGAGAGCGTGTCGAAGTAGGTGACGCGCTCGCGGTTGAACACCGCAATGCCGAGCAGTCCCGTGGCAGCGCGTGCCGAGTCGTTGGCCTCAAGTCGCAGCAAGAGTCCGTCGTCGGCGCGGTCGGCACGTAGTGCAAAACCGCTCACGGGGATGGGGAGCAAGTAGCGCTTTGCGGCGCTGCCCACCGTGGCATATCCGCGTCCGGCGGTGGCGGGGAGCAGAGCCGTGCCGCGGCCTTCGTGTTCGGGGCGTGCGGTGGCGAGGAGTTGGCCGCCGTCGGAGAAGAACTTCACCTCGTCTTCCAAGGCGTGGCCGCATCCGTCGGTGAGTTCGAAGGCTATGCGCTGCGCCACGCCTTTTCCGCGCCATCCGCCCTCAGGAAAGAAGGCCAGGCGCACGTCCTTGTTGGTCGTCATGGTGTAGGGTCGCGGCGAACCCAGCGAAATGCCTTTGTGCTCCTCGGGCATGGGAAGTTCGAGGAGCGAAGGGTCGTAGTTGCCGGCCGCCACTTGGGACTTGGCGGTCTGTTTGGGTGCGAACACGGCAAACACGCGCGAGAAGCAGGCGTGGAGTCCCCAGTTGACCATCTCGCGGGTGAAGGCGCGCACCTCGTAGTAGCCCGCCCGAACGGGAAGTCCCAGTTTGAAGCATCCGTCGGCTTGTCCGAGCGAGTCGATTTGCAGAATTTGTTGCTCTATCTGTTGCCCGTCGGCATCGAGGAGTTCCACGTAGAGCACCCCGCTGAGGTCGGTGGGCGTGTGGGACGAGGCGCGCACCACGTAGGCTTTGTACCAAAGGGTGTCGCCTTCAAGATAGGCCGTATTGTCGAAATGCATGTACACTTTCTCGCGCGGATAGCGGTAGTCGAACGTGGCAGCCGACTTGAAGCGCTGAAAGAGTTGCTCCACGTCGCCCGTGGCGTTCTGCGCCGAGAGCGGGCATAGGGAGAGAAGCAGCAGAATAAAGGTGATGGCGTTTCTCATGTCAATCTGTTTTTTGTGTGTTCAAGATAATAATGACTGGTTATGGCTTGCAATTTATGCATTTTATGCCGAAACGTGGACGCCAAAGCGCCAAATTAACCACATTTTCAGTCAAAAGATTACGGAAAAGAGTCAAAGTGGGGTGAAAAAGAATAGGTTTCTTGTATTTCCACACCTTTCTCCATAACTTTGTAGCAGACAACGGCCGGCCCGTCAGCACATTGCACCGCACGGTCCGCAGAAGTGCGTTGTCGCGTACTTGAGAGTCTTATTTTATTTCCCCGAAAACACCTTAAACCCCTACTGCATATGCACAAGACAACGATGGCCCTCCTTGCAGGCCTTCTTGCCGCCCCGGCATGGGCACAGATAGCCCCGCTCGGCGGATTCTACTACGGCGAGATGCAAGCTCCCAGCGGATGGGAGTGGCAAAGCCCCGACTCCGTAGCCTACAACAAGCAGCAGCCCCACGCCT
>CAVGTD010000107.1:0-3506 GCA_963632215.1 Clostridiales bacterium | reverse complement strand
GGGGTGTTCCCGATGGCGGACGGGGGCGAACAAAATACAAAATACAAATGAATTTTTTTATCGGAAACAAAGTAGTTTTTAGATATACCTTATTATATACATGTACATTATTATAATATATGGCGGCAGGAAAAGGGGTGCGCAGACCGGAAACGGGGGAACCGTGTTCTGCGTTTTGTATTTTGTATTTTGTATTTTGTTCGCATGACAATATGTCGGCAAGAGGGAGTGTTTCTGCCAATGTGTCGCAAACAGAAAAATTCTTAGATATTTTCTTGCAGAAAAAGAATATATCTTGTATCTTTGCTCCCGATAAACTTGATGTCTAACTAAAAACAGCAATCAGATGCAAGGAATTTTCAAAGTGAAGAGAGTGGGCGGGAAGACCTACATTAACAGCCGCGACGGCGGCCAGACCGCAATGAAGCGGATAACGCTTAAAGAGCTGGGCAACGAATATGCCGACGAGTTCGTCGTTGCCGTGTTCGGCCAGGCGGCAGAGCAGCCGACTTACGGAAATGTCGTGGCGGCAAAGCTCCGCTTCCTCGTCACGGAGCACCAGGGCAGGAACTACCAAGAGGTAAGCGCGGACGAGCTGCTCACAATCGGCTGACCGCAGGGCGGCACACGCACAATTTTGTCAAACCAAACAAAAACGAGGACTTATGAAACAGATTTCAGTGACAGTCAACATTCTCGGCAGGGCTTTGACGCTAAGCCTCACTTATGCCGGCGAAACGGGTAAAGGAACATCAAAAACAAAAAACGAAAAGGTATGAGCACAGCAGAGAGCAAATCATTCGGCGGCATGGCCTTCTTCGACGAAGGCAACTACTTCATGTTCGCCCCCGACACAAGAGTTATCGGAGCCACGCCCCGCTTCAGGGCGCACGGCGTGGCGCAGCAGATGAGCGACGGCACGTTTGACTTCGTGCCCGAAAGGCGCAGGCGAGCCAATTCGCGGCTGCTCATGAAGCTGGCGCACGGCAGGGTTTCGAGGCTGAAGAGCGGTGCGGTGAGGCTCACGCTCACCGTGGCCGGAGAGGAGACGGACAGGTGGGCCGTGATAGTGGCCGGCGAGTCGGGACTGGCCGAGCTGGCCGTGGAGCGGGCGCAAAAGGCCGGCGTGACTGGCAAACAAGAAAAAACGGAAAGGAAACGCAAATGAGTTGTCACAGAATTGAATACCGCGGCGGCGCAAAGTACATGGTTGCCGTCGGAAGTGTGGAAGAATACAAGGCCCTGCGCGACAGTCCCCAACAGCAAGCCCTGCTCAGGCAGGTGCGCTGCGGCAACAAGGAGGCTAAGGCGCGGCTGCTGCAGTTCAACTACTCGTGCATGCCCAACGCCGGCGGCACGCTGAGGGGCGCATCCGTAGCGTCGAACTCCGTGGGCATGGACATAGACCACCTGACGGCGGAGCAATACGCCGCAACGGCGGCTCGCGTCATGCAGCGCAGGGACGCGCTCGGACTGCTCCTGCTGGAGCGCAGCGCAAGGGGAGAGGGGCTGCATGCGGTGTTCCGCCGCAGGGCGGACATGACGCAGACCGAGAACCTGCAGTGGGCGGCGCAGACGGCCGGCGTGCAGTTTGACGACGGCGCAAAGGACATCACCAGAGTGTTCTTCGCCACCACGGCCTCACCCGACGAGCTGCTCTACGTGTCGGAAGACCTCTTCACAAACGAGGCCGCAGAAACGAGCCAAGCTCCCGAGACCGGGCAAGCCAAGCCAACGGCTCCCGAGACTTCGGCGCCGCAACCGCAGCAGTCAGAAGATAAAGACGTTCCGCAGGGCGTGACCTACCCCGAAGACTACGACGGAGTGCCCTACGCCGCCATCGTGGAGGCCTTGGAGGACCAGTTGGGCGGAGTGCCCGAGCACGGAAGCCGCAACCAGTTCATATTTTCGATGGCGTGCCACTTGCGCTACGTCTGCGACCATAAGGCCGAATGGGTGGCAAGCATACTGCCCACCTACGGCGAGGAGCGCAGCCGGTGGTATTCCACCATACTCTCGGCCTGCAGACGGGCGCAGACCAAGAAGTTCCCGAAGATTTTGGAACGTGCCCTGCAGATGGCGGAGCGTCCGAAAAACGGGGACGGAGAGATTGAAGACGGCGAAACTCCGCCGCCCCTGCCCTCAAGGCTGCCCCCGCTCATCAGGCTGCTCGTCTCGAAAACGCCCGACATCTACCGCCCCGCCGTGGCAAGCGCAGTATTCCCCTCGCTGGCTACGCACCTGTGGCGCACTCGCTTCAAGTACATTGACAACGTGGAGCACGAGGCCACGCTTATGAACGTTCTCATGGCCGGCAGCGGAGCGGGCAAGTCGTGCATCACCGCCCCGATAGACTGCATCATGGCGGACATTCGCGAGCGTGACGCTGTGAGCATCGAAAAAGAGCGCAAGTGGAAGGAGGAAATGAACACCAAAGGCGCGAACAAGGACAAGAAGGCACGCCCCGACGGCATCGTCATTCAGGAGGTGGACGCGGACATGACCAACGCCGCCTTTGTCATGCGACTGGCCGAGAGCGACGGGCACTTCCTCTACGTGAAGATGAACGAGGTGGACCAGTTCGACGCACTCAGGACATCGGGCAGGAGCAAGAGCCAGTTCCAGATAATGTGCCTCGCCTTTGACCCCGGCAACCAGTACGGCCAGACACGCGTGGGCACGCAGTCGGTCTCGGCAAGGGTGTGCATCCGCTTCAACTGGAACGCCTCGACCACCATCGCCAAGGGGCGCAAGTATTTCCGCAACGTTCTCACAGACGGGCCCATCTCCCGCATAAACTTCTGCACCATACCCGAACAGCCCATCGGTGCGCCCATGCCCAAGTACGGCACATACGACGACGCTTTCAAAGTCGAGCTGAAACCCTACATCGACAGGCTCAACGCCGCAAGAGGCTTGGTTGACTGTCCGCAGGTCACGGCATTGGCGAAGAAGCTGTGCGAAGAAAACGCAACGTTCTCGCAGCTCTGCCAGAGCCGTGTCTATGAAAACCTCTCGTTCCGAGCCACGGTCATCGCCTTTCTCAAGGCCATGGTGCTCTACGTGGCGCAGGGCGGCACATGGGACAAGACCTGCGAAGACTTCATCCGATGGTCTTTGCGCTACGACATGTGGTGCAAGATGCGCTTCTTCGGCGACGACATGGCAGCCGAAACGGGCGGACAGGTCACAAGCCCCAAGACCCCCCGCAGCCTCCTCTCGCTGCTGCCCGAAAAGTTCACCTACGAGGAAGCCGTCGCGGTGCGGCGCAAGGCCGGGCTGAAATCCGACGGAGCCAAGAACATGCTCCGGACGTGGCGCAACCGGGGCTTCATCGACACCGCCGACAACGAGACGTACCGTAAAGTGAAGAATGAAGAGTGAAGAATGAAGAATGAAGAGTGAAGAATGAAGAGTGAAGAGTGAAGAGTGAAGAATGAAGAATTTGATTGCAGACTTGCACCATTACAAATTACAAACTAAAAAAGCGGAAAGGCAAAGGGGTT
>CAVGTD010000106.1:0-4798 GCA_963632215.1 Clostridiales bacterium | reverse complement strand
ATTTTGAACACCCTACCTAAAAGGACTGGCGCAGTCTCTGTTGCGCCGTTGTTATACGGCTCTGCCCCTGCGTCAGTCCATAATACGTGTGTTTCCTTATTTAGCCAAATAGGCCTCCACGTTCTTCTCGATGCGTTCGAGCACGTTGCCGGTTTCCTCGGGAACGAACTTCTCGCCGGTGATGTGTTCGTAGAGTTCGATGTAACGGGCTGAGATGCTCTCCACGATTTCGTCGGTCATCTCGGGTACCTGCTGACCCTCCTTGCCTTGGAAGCCGTTGTCCATCAGCCATTCGCGCACAAACTCCTTGGAGAGCTGCTTCTGCGGCTCGCCCTTTGCGAAACGCTCCTCGTAGCCCTCGGCGTAGAAGTAGCGCGACGAGTCGGGCGTGTGGATTTCGTCCATCAGGTAGATTGTGCCGTCGTGCTTGCCAAACTCGTACTTGGTGTCAACGAGTATCAGGCCGCGCTTGGCGGCGATTTCCGTGCCGCGCTTGAAGAGGGCGAGGGTGTACTTTTCGAGCACTGCGTACTCCTCGGGGGTGGCAAGGCCCTGCGCGAGGATTTCCTCCTTCGAGATGTCGGCATCGTGTTCGCCGATTTCAGCCTTCGTGGTGGGAGTGATGATGGGTTCGGGGAACTTCTGGTTCTCCTTCATGCCCTCGGGGAGCTTCACGCCGCAAATTTCGCGCACGCCGCTCTTGTAGGCTCTCCATGCGCTGCCGCAAAGGTAGCCGCGCACAATCATCTCGACGGGGAAACCCTCGCACATCACGCCCACAGTCACCATGGGGTCGGGAGTGGCGAGTTTCCAGTTGGGGCAGATGTCGGTGGTTGCGTCGAGGAACTTGGCCGCAATCTGGTTGAGCACCTGGCCCTTGAATGGGATGCCCTTGGGCAGTATCACGTCGAAGGCCGATATGCGGTCGGTAGCCACCATAGCCAGGCGGTCGCCCAGGTTGTACACGTCGCGTACCTTACCATGATAAACACTCTTTTGACCGGGGAAGTTGAAGTCGGTTTTTGTTAATGCAGACATTGTTATAGGTGTTTGTCGTGCCGCGGACGGCGTGCGCCGCCCGTTTCCGCACGTTGTTGTTAGTGTCGGGGAGAGAAAGGCGAAAAGCAACAGCCGGAAGCCTTGCCGCCTCGCGGCCCGTGGGCGCGCCGGCGGCGGTGTTCCGTCTATTGCTTTTCGCTGGGCGGGGGCATGGGCTGCCCCTCGGGCTCGGCGGATTGGGGTTCGGGGGCCTCGGCGGCTTTGGCGAGCGCCTTGCGGCGGTCGTCGTCCCTGCGGTAGGCCTCCACGATGCGCGTCACGAGTTTGTGGCGCACAATGTCCTTTTGCGTCATTTCCACAAAGGCTATGCCGCTCACGCCGCTGAGTATGCGCTGAGCCTCCACCAGTCCGCTGCGCTGCGAGGGCGGCAGGTCTATCTGCGTGCGGTCGCCCGTGATTATCATCTTCGTGTTCCACCCCATGCGGGTGAGGAACATCTTGATTTGCGCCGACGTGGTGTTTTGCGCCTCGTCCAAGATCACCACCGCGTCGTTGAGCGTACGGCCGCGCATAAAGGCGAGCGGAGCTATCTGTATGACGTTGGTGTCCATGTACTCCTGCAGCTTGGCCGCCGGAATCATCTCCTGCAAGGCGTCGTAGAGGGGCTGCAAGTAGGGGTCGATCTTGTCCTTCATGTCGCCGGGCAGAAAACCGAGTTTCTCGCCGGCCTCTACCGCCGGGCGGCTTAGGATAATCTTTTTCACCACCTTGCCTTTCAGTGCCTTTACGGCCAGGGCTATGGCGGTGTACGTCTTGCCCGAACCGGCCGGGCCCACGGCGAATATCATGTCGCACTTGTCGTAGGCCTCCACCAGCTTGCGCTGGTTTTCGGAGCGCGGCGTGATGGGCTTTCCGCCCGTGCTGTACACAATCACGTCCGAGGCGTTGTCGCCCGTGGCAGCCTCGCCCTTCACCACGCGGAGTATGTCCTCCTCCGTCAGGCGGTTGTACTTGGCGCAATGCCGCTCGAGCTTGCCGAACACTTCCTCGAAGGCGGCCATGTCCTCCTCGCCGCCCATGGCGCGAACCACGTTGTCGCGCGCCATGATGCGCATCTTCGGGCAGAGGGCACGCAACATTTTCACGTTCGCGTTGTTGGCGCCGTAGAATATCACGGGGTCGGCTTCTTCAAGTATGAAATGCTTCTCTATCATCGGGCTGCTTGCGCTACGTTATTTCCAGTGCAAAAGTAAGAAAATCCCGTTGAAATGCTCTAACTTTGTGTTCGCTTTTAGGCGGTTCGAGCCGCCCCCGAAAGGCGACGCGCAACCAGCCGGCGGCGCACGCGCCCCCTCAACCCCACCCCATCCCGATGAAGTTACGATACACCCCCCGACGCATACATTTCCTCCTCGCCTTCGCCGCCATTGTCCTCGTCCTGGCCGTGGCCAAGTGCGTCAATCCCCGGCTCGCGCTGCCCCGCCTCATCCCGGACGGCAACAAGGCCGACAGCGTAGCCGCCCACAAGCCCGACAGCGTGGAGCTGCAAGCGGCCGCCGTCGACGCCCTGCTGCTCAAAGAGCGCAAGGGCCTCGTACTCGTCAAAGCGGACGGCACAAGGGTGAAAAACCGCGTAAGGAGCGTGCCGCGCTTCGAAACGTCGTTCCCCGACCTCAACGACGTGCAGCTCGCCACGGCGAGCCGCCTTGGCGTGTCGCAGATTGACAACCGCGAAGCCGCGCGCCACCGCCTCAAGGACCTTGTATACATAGCCGACAACCCCTACTACAACGTGCAGCGCCTGCGCGAGTCAATCCCCTACCTCGTGCCAAGGGCGGCCACCCTGCTCAACCAGATAGCCCGGGCGTTCAACGACTCGCTCTGCACCAAGGGCTACCCGCCCCACAAGCTGCTCATCACCTCCGTGCTGCGCACCAAGGAGGACGTGGAGCGTCTGCGCCGTTTCAACCAGAACGCCTCCGAAAATTCCTGCCACCAGTACGGCACTACGTTTGACATTTCCTACAACCGTTTCCTCGAAATCCGCCCCGACGGCAAGAGCGACATCCGCTGGGTGACGGTCTACAAGTCCATCCTCGCCGAAGTGCTCAACGACATGCGCCAGGCCGGCGCCTGCTACGTAAAGTACGAGGTGCATCAGGCTTGTTTCCACATCACGGCGAGGTGAGGTTTGCAGCCGCTGCCAATTCGTTTTTCATAGGTCCATTGCCGGGCGAATCATTCCAATAGCCATTTCCACAAGGGAATGATTTCTATCTTCAGTCCGTCGCGGTCAATCACGCTTTCTTCGTCTTTTGTAACCACAACAAGTCTTCGCTGCTTCTGAAAGGCGGACAGTTTCACAAGCCCGTCCACTTCGCGCTTTGCGGTGTCGGGGTTGGCCATGGAATACGACACCTGAACCGCCAGTCCCTCGTCGGGTACGACGAAGTCCACCTCTGCGTTGCGGCTGTTCCAAAAGTAGCATCCCTCGCCGAACTTCCGCCGCAGCGTAACGGCTACGACGTTCTCGAGCAACGACGTGTCGGCATCGACGAGAAAGAGGTGGAGCAATCCGTTATCGATGAAATAGTATTTGCGGTTAGTCTCCTTGTCCTGCAATTTCCCGTAGAGGTTTTCAAACGGCAGGATAAGCCACGATTCCCTCATATAGCCCATATAGTCTATGACGGCATCGGTGCTTATTTTCTTTCCGGCGCTGCTCACTATGCTGGCGATGCGGTTGTACGACTGCGGCTGCTTCACGCTCTCGGCAACCTTGCGTATCATTATGCGCAAGGCGAAGTCGTTGCGCACCTTGTATCTTGCCACCAAGTCGCCAAAGAAAATCTTACCGAACAGGTTGCTCATCCATTGGCGCGGCGTTTTCATGCCGACCGTCTCCGGAAGTCCTCCGTGCTGAAAATACATTTCGGCAAGCCGTTTAATGTCCTTGCCGTGCACGTAGAGGGCGTTTTTCACCGCCATGTCCACGCCGCTCGCTCGCAGGTATTCGGCGAATGAATAGGGAAACACCTCGTGTATCATATACCGTCCGCCAAGCGTGGTGGCTATTTCGCTGCTTAGCATCTTCGCGTTGCTTCCCGTCACGAATACGCGGTACTTCTGGTCAGCCAAGCGGCGAGCGAACCGTTCCCATTTTTCCACGAGCTGTATCTCGTCCAAGAAAAATATGGGGCGGCAGTCATACATTTCCTCGTAGCAGGTTTTTATCAAATCAAGGTCACTGATGTCGAGCGAATCGATGCGGTCGTCCTCAAAGTTGAAGTACAGTATCTCCTCAGCCTTGTGCCCCTGCGCCAGCAACCGTGCCGCGCACTGGTACATCAGGTACGACTTCCCCGCATGGCGAAGCCCGACAAACACGTAATTCAGCCCGTCCACAAGCGCCGCGTCGCGTTCCACAAATTCCACCTGTGTCACGAAGTTCTGATACTCAACAATCAGAGCCTTTATCAAATCCTTTGTCATATCGTTTCCTTTGCATCAGTTCAACAATTGCAGAACTGATGCAAAGATGCATTTTTATCGTCTATAGTCGATAAAAAGTGCGCATTTTTATCGTCCATAAACGACAAAAACGCGAATCAGGCCAGTTCTTGGCGTAATTTTCGCCTTTCCGGCGGTATTTGCCCGTCCCTTCCTCGTCACGATAAGCGGACTTCCCGTTCGCCTCCCCGGGCCAGTCGATAAATACTTGGCAAGCGACACATTGAATACTTGGCAAGGAGCAGATTGAATACTTGCCAAGAAGCAGATTGAATACTTGCAAGTATTT
>CAVGTD010000105.1:0-4883 GCA_963632215.1 Clostridiales bacterium | reverse complement strand
AAAACGGGATTTTGAACACCCTACCAAGCATGCCGCTTTTGTAAAGTCCGCCATTTGGCCTTTCCAAAATGAGAGGAAATAGCCCACTTTGTGTTTTTGCGGTAAATCGTTTTGTGTTTTTGCGGTGTTTTACTTTGTGTTTTTGCGGTAGTGTGTCTGCTTAGCCGTTACCCGAAGTGGTGCGGATTGGCCCGGAGCAGGTCGACGATGGCCGCCGGGGGCTGTTTGCGGAGCAGCTGCTGCTTCATCCAGTCCATGTAGGGGGCGGCGTGGGCGAAGAACTGGCGGTAGCCCTTGCAGAGGTAGTTGAGGCCCGGCTCGCCGTCGGCTGTGCGGCAGAAGCGGTTTTTGGGGCATTCGCCGTTGCAGGCGAAGAGGTAGAGGCACTCCTTGCACTGGCGCGGCAGGGCGTTGCGCTTGGCTTGGCCGAAGACCCGTTGGCGATCGGAGTACATCATGCCGGCGAGCGTGTCGGTGCGGATGTTCCCCAGCTTGTAGGCGGGGAATACGAAGTGGTCGCAAGAGTACACGTCGCCGTTCCACTCGATGGCTCCGGCGTGTCCGCAGGTTTGGGCGAGCGTGCAGATGCCCGGCTGCTGTCCCATCCAGTTGGCGAGGGTGGAGTCAAAGAGTTGCACGAATATTTCGCCTACGTCGTTGCGTACCCACTCGTCGAAAAGGGCGCAGAGAAAGTTTCCCCACTGTTCGGGCGTTACGCTGAAATCGGCCAGCCCACCCTTGCCCCCCTCGTCCACCGAGGCGAGCATACGCCCGTCGGCGTGCGGCTCAATGCGCTCCACGATGGGGGTGAACTGCAAATAGCGGCAGCCAATTTCGCGAAAGAAGCGGTAGAAGTCGAGCGGATAGTCGGCGTTGAAGTCGTTGACCACGGCCAGGGCGTTCCACTCCACCCCGTGTTTGTTGAGCAGGTCGATGCCCCGCATCACTTGGCGGAACGACGGCTTGCCGCCCTTGTTTCGGCGGTATTCGTCGTGAAACTCCTGCGGTCCGTCGATGCTTACGCCCACGAGCCAGCCCTCCTGCCTGAAAAACTCGCACCACTCGTCGGTGAGCAGCGTGCCGTTGGTCTGTATGCAGTTGTCGATGACGTGTCCGCGGGCGTGCTTGCGCTGCAGCTCGATTACTTTGCGGTAGAACGAGAGCGGGCGCATGAGCGTTTCGCCGCCGTGCCACGTGAACAGCACTTGCGGCATGGTCTGCGCCGCGATGTAGTCGCTGATGAACTTTTCCAGAAGTTCGTCGCTCATCACCTCGGCCGGCGAGTCGGCGTAGAGTTTCGACTTTTCGAGGTAGTAGCAGTATTTGCAAGCCAAGTTGCACCGCGAACCCGCCGGCTTGGCCAGCAGGTAGAGGGGCGACGCAAAGGGAGATATGTCCATGGGATTGTGGGGTTGCGTGAGGGGGGGGAGATGGCTATCTGTTGTAGTTGATTTTGCCCAGCCGCTCGTGTATGCCGTCGAGGTAGGCGCGCCACAGCCGCGGAATGTCGCGCCACTGGTAAGCCTTGGAAAAAGGCAGCGTGAACAGGGCGGTGAGCAGATAGCCAGCGACCCCGTTGAACGGGCGGAGGTAGCGTACGGCGAAGTTCGTCCCGTAGCGGTGGTTGAGGTAAGCCGCGTTGCGCACTTGGTAGAAGCGTTTCCACTTCTTCTTGCGGTTGCGTTCCGCCCACGTGTCGTTGCTGAAAAAGCGGTGCTTGTCCATGAGAGCCGCCGGCACGCTCACCAGGGCGTAGCCGGCGCGGTAGAGGCGCAGACAGTAGTCGGTGTCGTCGCAGAAGATGAAAAGGTCCTTGTTGGGCAAGCCAATCTGGCGGATTGCCTGCGCGCTGATGAGCGGCCCCTCGAAAGCCGTGCCGGCTATGGGGCAGGGCGAAACGATTTGCGCCGCCCGCTTGCGGAGCTTGCCGCCGTGGAGCGAGGCAAAGGGGTTGCTGAGGTTGTAGCGGGTGAAGTCGTTGGTGTAGATGCTCCCGTTCATCAGCCGCCGGGGGGCGAGCAGCCCGAGGGGCAGGTTGCCCGAAAAGCCGTTGGCCACGTCGAGAAGCCGGCGCAGGCAGTCGGGGCGCGGAAACACGTCGTCGTCCATGCACCACACCCAGTCGGGCGAGAGCGTCATGGCCTCGCTGATGCCCCGGTGAAATCCGCCTGAGCCGCCTTCGTTGGCTTGGGTGACTACACGAAATTCCTTACTGGCTGATTGAGCCGTTTCCGCAAGCCATGCCGCCGTGCCGTCGGTGCTTCCGTTGTTCACCACGATGAGGGTGTGCAGCTCCTCCGTGGCTTGCAGGGCAGCCACGGTCTTTTTCAAGAGTTCCAGGCGGTTGTAGGTGACTACCACCGCCACCACCTTGCAGTTATTCTTCATCCTCAGTAGTGCGTGTTAGTATTTCCCGTCAATCTTTCCCGGCTGCGTGCTGCGGAACTTCTGCATGAGGCGGAAACACTCCGACGCGTCGAAACCCCGCGCCGCAGCGTAGCCCTCCGCCATGAGCTGGTGCATATGAGGCGTGGCCGGGAGCCGCTCAAAGTTTTTGCAGCCCTTCACCACGTCCAGTTCGCCGCGGTACATACGGTTGAGGTCGACGAGTTCGAGGCGTATCTGTCCGTCGGGCAGTTCCTCGAAGAGAATGTTCGCCCGCCCGTAGTCCTTGTGCGCGAGTCGGTTGTCGTGGAGCAGGGCCGTCAGTTCGCCGATAGCCCGCAACACCTTGTCGGCGTAGGGGAAGTCGTGCGTGAAAAGGTCCTCGTAGCGGTAGGGGCAGGTAGAGGCGACGGTCACGAAGTAGCTCTCGCCGAAACTCAGCCCGTGGCGTATGTTAAGGTAGCCCACCGGTTGCGGCGTGCCTATGCCGATGCTTTGCAGCAGCAGGGCGTTGTCGAGCGAGCGTTTCGCCTTTGAGGCGCGCAGCGTTCCGTATACCCAGCGGTTGACAACGTTTGGGCGGCGGAACGACTTCACTACGTAGTCAACGCCCTCGTACGTGATGCGCCGCAGTTGGTTCCGCCCGTTGTGGATGAGCGTGCCTTCGCCCTCGCGGAAACGTTGGGGCAGGGAGAGCATGAAACTGCGCAGATTGGCGTATGCCGGCAGGAGTTCGAGCGTGGTATGGTTGAACAGGGACATTGGCGGAAAGAGTCAGGGGTGGGAGTGGGTTACGAAAGGAGTTTGCGGCTCAGCGCAAGGGCGGCGATGATGGTGTCGTCCATGTCGGCGTAAGTATACGTGGCCAGGCGGCCGCCGAAGTAGGTGCTTGGCTCGCTGTCGGCCAGAGCCTTATACTGAGCGTAGAGCTGCGAGTTCCGCTCGTCGTTGATGGGGTAGTACGGCTCCTTGCCCGGCTGGAACGTGTCGGGGTATTCGCGCGTGATCAACGTGTCGGGCAGGTTGGCCTCGCCCGTCGTGGCGCAGGCAAAGTGCTTGTGCTCAATGATGCGCGTGTATGGCACGTTGCGCTCCGTGTAGTTGACAACGGCGTTGCCCTGAAAGTCGGCCACGCCCGGCATGTCCACCTCCTCGAAGCGCAGACTGCGGTAGTCGAGCCGTCCGAGACGGTAGCCGTAGAACTCGTCGATGCAACCCGTGAAGAGTACGTCGCGAGCCTGGGCGGTGAGTTCCTCGCGATGGGCGAAGAAGTCGCAGTCTGTCCTTACCTCCACGCCGTCGAGCAATGCGTCGATAAGGGCGTTGTAGCCGTAGGTCGGTATGCCCTGGTAGAGGTCGTTGAAGTAGTTGTTGTTGTAGGTGAAACGAAGCGGCACGCGCTTGATGATGGAGGGCGGAAGTTCCGTGGCGGAGCGTCCCCACTGTTTCTCGGTGTATCCCTTGATGAGCCGCTCGTAGATGGTGCGTCCGCAGAGTTTCATGGCCTGCTCTTCAAGGTTCTTCGGCTCGAGTTGCGCATACTCGCCCCTTTCCTCTGCAATGCGGGCTTGCGCCTCGGCGGGCGTTTTCGTACCCCAGAGCTTGTAGAACGTGTCCATGTTGAAGGGCAGGTGGTAAAGCTCGCCCTCGAAGTTTGCCAAGGGGGAATTGATGAACGTGTGGAAGGGAGTGAGCGCGTTCACGTAGTCCCACGCTTCCTTGTCGGAAGTGTGGAAGATGTGTGCGCCGTATTGGTGCACGGTGATGCCGTTCACCAGTTTGCAGTGAATGTTTCCGCCGGTGTGCGTGCGCTTGTCGATGACCAGGCACCGCTTGCCGGCTTTCGTGGCCTCGTGCGCAAAGACCGCGCCGAAAAGGCCTGAACCCACTATAAGGTAGTCGTAGGATGGCATAGGGTAAAAGGGTTTTACGAAAAAGCCCGCTCAGCCTTTTGCCGGGCGGGCTTTTGCTCGGATAATCATTGCTTCTGCCTTACTCGGGAATGGCAGGTATCGTGACCGTGTTGAACGAGGACACGTCGGGCGTAGTGTGCTGGTCGTGGATAATCTGCACGAGTTCCTTCACCACGTCGGGGTGTTCGGCCGAAACGTCGGTGTCCTCGTGGATGTCGGTGGCGAGGTTGAAGAGCTTGCACTTGCCGCCTTCCACGTAGAGCTTCCAGTCGCCCTTGCGCACGCCCATCTGGTTCGTTTCGTGGAACTCCCAGTAGAGGAAGTCGTGTTCTTTTTGGTCGGCGTCGTCGCCAAGGAGAGTGGGGGCGAAGGAAATGCCGTCGAAGTAGTCGTTGGCCAAATTCTTGTTGGTGAACTCAGACACGTAGTCCTTTTGCCCGATGAGGTCGCAGAAGGTGGGCATGATGTCGTAGAACGCCAGCTGGTGGTCGTTCACCGTACCAGCCTTCACGTGGCCCGGCCAGCGCACAATGAAGGGAATGCGGATGCCGCCCTCGTGGCACGAACGCTTCTTGCCCTGCAGCT
>CAVGTD010000104.1:0-5117 GCA_963632215.1 Clostridiales bacterium | reverse complement strand
AAAAAACATCCCCAATGCATCAGAGCTTGACGCATTGGGGATGTTTCTGATTTGCCGCCTTCCGGAAGGTTAAGGCAGACAGAAAATGGTGGTCGGGTGCATCGGCGGCATCGGGTCGCGCTTGTTGGCCTGGCGTATGTACGCCCTGACAAACGGGTCGTTGAGGAACTGCTGCGGCGCGCCGTCGACAATCTTTTGCAGCTGCTCCGTGAGGATGGGCGAGGGGAACTGGCTGCACAGCAGGCGGAAGAATCCCGGGCCCAGCACGTTGGTATAGTTGTCCTTGACGAAGCGCGTCTCCATGTCCTCCGACTCCTGGTTGAGCTTGCGCATCTTCTTCCCCATTTTGTGCTGAATGTCCTCGGGCGAGCAGCCTTCGCGCATCATGCGCATGGTTTGCTGTTGCAGCTCCCACACCTCGTTGTCGATGCGGTTGCGCTTCTTGAAGAACGCGTAGAGCTTGTCGTTGAGCGGACCGCCCGACACGCGCTGCGTGGCATTGTCCACCTGAATGCTGAGTTTGCCGTTCTCGATGACGAGCGGCATCACGCACTGGTTTCCCGTATAGAGCATGGCCATCATTACGGAGTCCACGTCGCCCTCGAAGTTGAAGTGGCCGTGGATCACCTTGCACGAATCGAGGCATACCGACACGCTTCGCTCCGCCTGAACGGTGTGTCCGCCCTCGTCGGTGGATGACGATGACACACGCAGGTAGAGCATCCGCCCGTCGAGGCACGGCACGGTGGAGTTGCCCGCAATGTTGTATTGCTCGGCGCACGAGGCGCAGAGCAGCAGGGATGACAATATGAGCAGGACTTTCCTCATAACAAACTCGCGTTTAGCTTCCGCTCTCTCGGGGGCGCGCCTTTCAAGGCACTTCCCCCTCAGAAGCAAGGCAAAAGTACAATCTTCCGAATGATGGAAAAGGCATTGAAAGAGAAAGAAAGGCGTGCGTAAATGTTTTTTCAGAAATGCCCGTTGAGTTGTAAACAAACCCGTCCCGATTTTTGCAATTGGCGAGAACTTTTAAGAGACGCTTTTCGCCCTCCGCCCCCTTTACTCCATACTCATAGGGCAGCCTTCGCGGCGCGTTCCGCGAGGGGAAAAACATAGCGCAATTCTTTTGCCTTTCATTCCGTTTGCACTACCTTTGCGGCAATAACCAACGATGAAGACATAATTGTTATGATCAAGATCACTTTTCCTGACGGCTCTGTGCGCGAGTACGAAAGCGGCGTGACGGGGCTTCAGATTGCCGAGAGCATCTCGAGCCGCTTGGCGCAGGACGTGCTTGCGTGTGGCGTGAACGGCAATACAGTGGAACTCAACCGCCCCATAACGTCCGACTCAACCATCACCCTTTATAAATGGGACGACGAAGAGGGCAAGCACGCCTTCTGGCACACCTCAGCCCACCTCATGGCGGAAGCTATGCAGGAACTCTGGCCCGGCACGCAGTTTGGCATTGGCCCGGCCATCGAAAACGGCTTCTACTACGACGTGATGCCCCCCGAGGGCGTGTCGATCGGCGAGGCCGACTTCCCCAAGATTGAGAAGAAAATGCAGGAGCTGGCCCAGAAGAAAGAGCAGCTCGTTCGCGAGGACATCAGCAAGGCCGACGCCTTGAAGTTCTTCGCCGAGCGCGGCCAGACGTACAAGAACGAACTTATTGACGAACTCGAAGACGGCCATATCACCACCTACACCCAAGGCGCGTACACCGACCTTTGCCGCGGTCCGCACTTGCTCAGCACGGCTCCCATCAAGGCGGTCAAGGTGACGGCGGTAAGCTCAGCCTATTGGCGAGGCGACGAAAAGCGTCCCATGATGACGCGCGTTTACGGCATCACCTTCCCCAAGAAGAAGATGCTCGACGAGTACCTGCAAATGCTCGAAGAGGCTAAACGCCGCGACCACCGCAAGATAGGCAAGGAGATGGAACTCTTCACGTTCTCCGAACTCGTGGGCAAGGGCCTCCCCATCTGGCTCCCCAAGGGCACTACGCTGCGCCTCATTCTCGAAGACTTCCTCAAAAAGATACAGAAGCGTTACGGCTATCAGCAGGTGATGACTCCCCACATCGGCTCGAAGAACCTCTACGTCACCTCGGGCCACTACGCAAAGTATGGCAAGGACTCGTTCCAGCCCATCCACACCCCCGAAGAGGGCGAGGAGTATATGCTGAAACCGATGAACTGCCCCCACCACTGTTCCGTTTACGCCTGGAAGCCCCGTTCGTACAAGGACCTTCCGCTGCGCATCGCCGAGTTCGGTACGGTCTACCGTTACGAACAGAGCGGCGAACTCCACGGCCTGACTCGTGTACGCGGCTTTACGCAGGACGATGCCCACATCTTCTGCGCCCCCGAACAGGTGAAGGGCGAGTTCCTCCGCGTGATGGACATTATCATGATTATCTTCCGTGCGCTCAACTTCGACAAGTTCGAGGCTCAGATTTCGCTGCGCGACAAGGTGCACCGTGAAAAGTACATCGGCTCTGAGGACAACTGGGAACGCGCCGAACAGGCTATCATCGAAGCCTGCGAGGAAAAGGGACTTCCCGCGCACATTGAATACGGTGAGGCAGCCTTCTACGGCCCGAAGCTCGACTTTATGGTGAAGGACGCGCTCGGCCGCCGCTGGCAGCTTGGTACGATTCAGGTAGACTACAACCTGCCCGAACGCTTCCAGCTTGAATACACCGGTGCCGACAACCAGAAGCACCGTCCCGTAATGATTCACCGCGCGCCGTTCGGTTCGATGGAACGCTTCGTGGCTGTGCTTATCGAACACACTGCCGGCAAGTTCCCCTTGTGGCTCACGCCCGACCAGGTGGCCATCCTGCCCATCTCCGACAAGTTCAACGACTATGCGGAGCAGGTTCGCAAGCAGCTCGACGCACAGGGTGTTCGCGCCTTCGTGGACGACCGCTCCGAGAAGATTGGCCGCAAAATCCGCGACAACGAGATTAAGCACATCCCCTACCTTCTCGTCGTGGGCGAGAAAGAGGCTGCCGACGGAACCGTAGCCGTGCGCAAGCAGGGCGAGGGCGACCAGGGCGTTCTCGCTGTGGCAGACTTCGCCAAGAAGGTGAACGACGAAGTGGCCGAAATGACCAAGGACTACTAAACGGAACAATCCGCAAAGTACAATAATAAAGGCAAGGACAAGCCCCGGTGCGTGTCCTTGCCTTTTCCTCGTTTTTCGGCGGTGGGGAACAACGCTGATTAAACGCCGTTTCGGTTTTGGTCGTGGCGGCAAAGGCGAAATGCAGTCCCCGAATGCCGCTTTTTCGTTGGTTTTGAGCCGGAAAAGGCTGAATAAAAGGCGTGAAACCTTTCCCGTATTGAAAAGATGAAGTAAATTTGCAGCCGAAAAAACAAGAAAAAGACACCGAAAACGCCGAGCAGCGCAGAAAAGTCCCCGTGGGCGAGCAGCAAAGCGTTATGTCAAGAAACCAAACAAACAACTTTTAATGCCAGCACCGCAGAGAAACCGCCGCGAGCGCAACAACAAGCCCCAACACCGCATTAACGAACAGATACGCTGCCGCGAAGTGCGCGTAGTGGGTGACGAAGTGGAGTCACAAGTGCTTCCCACACGTCAGGCCATCCAGATGGCGCAGCAGATGGGCGTTGACCTGGTTGAAATATCCCCCAACGCAGAGCCTCCCGTATGCCGCTTGATAAACTATTCCAAGTTCCTTTATCAGCAGAAGAAGCGCCAGAAAGAACTCAAAGCCAAGCAGGTGAAGATTGAGGTGAAGGAAATCCGCTTCGGGCCGCAGACGGACGAACATGACTACAACTTCAAGCTCAAGCACGCCAAGGAGTTCCTCTCTGAGGGCGACAAGGTGAAGGCTTACGTGTTTTTCCGCGGCCGTTCCATCTTGTTCAAGGAACAGGGTGAGGTATTGCTCCTGCGTTTCGCCAACGACTTGGAGGAATACGGCAAGGTAGAGCAAATGCCTGTGCTTGAGGGCAAGCGAATGATACTCTTCATCGCTCCCAAGAAGACGGCACCCGCAAAGAAAGCCGAGAGCGAAGAACCCGAAACGGAGGAAGCCGTTGAGGCAAAGCCCGTAAAGAAAGCTCCGCAGGTGAAAGCCAAAAAGGAATACACCGGTCCTTTTGTTGAGGGCGAGGAATTCTAAGTGAGGCAAGGCCCAATCAAAACAGAAAAAACGCTTGCGCGCTGCGTTCGGTATCTCACGTAGCCGCAGCGAGTATTAATCAATAAACCATACAAAGAAAATGCCAAAAGTAAAGACTAATTCCGGCGCAAAGAAGCGTTTCACTCTCACCGGAACGGGCAAGATTAAGAGACGTCATGCTTACCACAGTCACATTCTGACGAAGAAGACTAAGAAGCAGAAGCGCAACCTCGACCACGTGGCTATCGTTGACAGCACTAACGTACGTCAGGTTCGCGAACTCCTCTGCCTCCGCTAATCTCCCTCGCAGAGTTTGGGCTGATAAAGCGAAAACTCTCACACACAAATTAATCTTCACAAAAGTCTAACCGGATGCTTAGCTTCCAAGTCCGTCTGCCGAAAACAAAGCAGTGCAGGTGGCGCTAACTTCCCAAAAGTAACACAAAATGCCAAGATCAGTAAATCACGTAGCTTCAAGAGCTAAACGCAAGAGAATTTTAAAGCTCACCCGCGGTTACTATGGTGCGCGCAAGAACGTTTGGACCGTTGCCAAGAATACTTGGGAAAAGGGTCTGACCTACGCTTTCCGCGACCGCCGCAACAAAAAGCGCAACTTCCGTGCTCTGTGGATTCAGCGTATCAACGCTGCTGCCCGCCTCGAGGGTCTTTCTTACTCTCAGCTCATGGGCGGTCTGCACAAGGCTGGCATCGAGATCAACCGCAAGGTGCTCGCTGACCTCGCCGTAAACAATCCTCAGGCATTCAAGGCTATCGTGGCTAAGGCAAAGTAATTGCCGCCCCGAAAGGCTTATAGTTCAACAGAACAAGGAGGCAATCTTCCCCACGGAAGGTTGCCTTTGTTTTTTGTCTATGGGGTATCTGTATACCCGTATTGGAGCGGTGAAATTGTTCGGTTGAATTCCCCGTAAGCGGCGACACAAACAATCCGCCTTGCAGGCAG
>CAVGTD010000103.1:0-5161 GCA_963632215.1 Clostridiales bacterium | reverse complement strand
TGGGGTAATAACATGAAAGCTTTCAGCCTATTCATTACTGTTTGGCCGGGCACGCTCCTTGTTTATCTTGAACGCTCTCCCGGCAACGCATGAAAAAGTAAGAGGCCGCTACCCATCGGGAGCGGCCTCGCAAGTGTTTTTCGCGGTGTTGGCAGGTGCTCTTGTGTGGTAAAAGGGTGGGGCGGCGTTTCTGAATGACGTGTGTGCTGCCCGGCGGGGTCTGCCAACCGAAGTGTTTAGGAAATAACGAGAGGTCGGGTGTATAAGTCCTGTTGGGTTGTCTCTCATGCAGGGAACTGCGCCGTTCGGGCCTTGGCTGTTCGTCGCGAACCGCCGGAACTTAGCTCCGCGGCCCGTTGCGTTTTCTCTCATCCTGCAATGCAAAGGTAATCAGGACGTTACGGGGGAGGTTGCAAATGCGTGACATCAATTTACGTATTTGTACAATTGCGCTTTTCCGCCTTTTGCAAAAGGCTGCCAGCTGCGCAAATCCCCGAAATTGCAGTGTGGCAAAATGTTTGCGCCTTGTGCGCTTTGCGGACGAAAAGCAACGAAAAACAAAGAAAAACTTACTAAATCTTTGTTTGTTGAAATATAACCTATACATTTGCAAACGAAAACGTAATACAAACGCAAATGTTACACGGTGCAGCAAATAACAAGTATTGGTGGCGTTGCTTACAACAAATTCAGTCGTAAGTTAGCGCAGCGTACGCTGTTCCGAGAGACCAACAGAATGCCATAGTTGATTATGATACTTAAGGCGGCTCGTCAATAACTTACGACGAAGCCGCTTTTTTATTGCCCCTGCCTGGCGGCGGGGCGGTTAACCCGAAACTAAGAAAACGAACGATACAACAAGCACAGACATGAGTCAGTACGATGTAACAAGCGATGGGTACTTCGGCCGCTATGGCGGAGCGTACATCCCCGAGATTTTGCAGAAGTGCGTAGCCGAGCTGCAACGCTGCTACCGCGAGGTGATTGACAGCGAAGAGTTCAAGAGCGAGTTTCACGCCCTTCTGCGCGACTACGTGGGCCGTCCCTCGCCCCTCTACCTCTCCGAAAGCCTTAGCCGCATTCACGGCTGCAAGATATACCTCAAGCGCGAGGACCTCAACCACACCGGCGCGCACAAGATAAACAACGCCATCGGGCAAATTCTGCTGGCCCGCCGCATGGGCAAGACCCGCATCGTGGCCGAGACGGGCGCCGGGCAGCACGGCGTGGCCACCGCCACGGTTTGCGCCCTGATGCACATGCCCTGCGTGGTCTATATGGGTGCGCTCGACGTGCAGCGCCAGCGTCCCAACGTGGAGAAGATGCGACTGCTCGGCGCGGAGGTGGTGGCTGTGCAGAGCGGCAATCAAACGCTCAAGGACGCCTGCAACGAGGCCATCCGCGACTGGTGCTGCCACCCCGAGGACACGTTCTACCTCATCGGGTCCACCATGGGCCCGCACCCCTATCCCGACATCGTGGCGCGCCTGCAGAGCGTAATCAGCGCGGAAGTGCGCAAGCAGTTGCAGGAAAAGGAGGGCCGCCCCACGCCCACCCACGTGGTGGCCTGCATCGGCGGCGGCTCCAACGCAGCCGGCTCAGTGTTCAACTTTCTCGACGATGACGACGTGCAGATTGTCTACGCCGAGGCCGGGGGCAAGGGCGTGGAAACAGGCCTTACCGCCGCCACCCTCAGCATGGGGCAGGAAGGCGTGCTTCACGGCTTCCGTTCGCTCGTCATTCAGGACGACGACGGGCAGATTGTCGAGCCCTATTCCATCTCCGCCGGCCTGGACTATCCCGGCATCGGTCCGCTCCACGCCCACCTCGTGCGCACCGGCCGCGCCCAGGCCCTCGCCATCAACGACGACGAGGCCCTTGCCGCCGCCTACGAGCTGAACCGCCTCGACGGCATACTCCCCGCCTTGGAGTCGGCCCACGCGCTGGCCGCCCTGCACCGGCTCACGTTCAAGCCCACCGACATTGTGGCCGTCACCCTCTCCGGACGCGGCGACAAGGACATGGAAACCTATCTGAAACACGCCCCCGAGGGCGACTGCCCCACCAGCTACGAGGAAATACGCAAACGCCTTCGCTAACCTCGCCGCAACAAGTATTGACACCCCAGAAACCATGTACAGATACAACGTAAAAACGGTGTCGCTCCCCGGCGACCTCAGCACGCCCGTAAGCACCTACCTCAAGGTGCGCGACCTTTTCGCCCAGAGCGCGCTGATGGAAAGTTCCGACTATCACGGGAGCGAGAACAACAAGTCGTTCATCGGCCTTCGCCCAATCGCCTCGTTCAGCGTGAGCCACGGCCAGGCCGTGATGCGCTTTCCCGACCACAGCGAGCGCACGCAGCCCATTACCCCCGAGTGTACGGTGGCCCAGGCTTTTGAGGATTTCATCGGCCAGTTCAAGGTCGAGGGCGCGGACAGTGCCTATTGCGGCCTGTACGGGTACACGTCGTTCAACGCCGTGCGCTACTTCGAGAACATCGCCGTGAAGGACAGCAAGGAAGCGCGCAACGATGCCCCCGACATACATTATATATTGTATAAGTACCTCCTTGTGTTCAACGATTTCAGCAGCGAACTCAAGCTGCTCGAAATGCTCGCCGAGGGCGAGGAGAGCAGGGCGCAGCGCATTGTACAGGCCGTGATGAGCCGCAACTACGCCACCTATTCGTTCCACGCCGTCGGCCCTACCACGTCGCCCCTCACCGACGACGAACACAAGGCCAACATCCGCCGGGGCATTGCCCACTGCAAGCGGGGCGACGTGTTCCAGATAGTGCTCTCGCGCCGCTTCGTGCAGCGTTACGAGGGCGACGACTTTGAACTCTACCGCGCCCTGCGGCGCATCAACCCCTCGCCCTACCTCTTCTACTTCGACTTTGGCGGCTTCCGCATCTTCGGTTCGTCGCCCGAGACCCACTGCCGCATTGCCGACAACGGCATGGCCTACATCGACCCCATTGCCGGCACCACGCGCCGGCAAGGCAACGTCGAGGCCGACAACGCCGCGGCGGCAGCCCTGCTGGCCGACCCCAAGGAAAACGCCGAGCACACCATGCTCGTGGACCTTGCGCGCAACGACCTCAACCGCCACTGCACGGGCGTGAAGGTCGACTTCCTGAAAGACACGCAGTTTTACAGCCACGTCATCCACCTCGTGAGCCGCGTCAGCGGCAAGGTGCGCCCCGGCACAAACCCCATCCAGCTCTTGGCCGACACCTTCCCGGCCGGCACGCTCAGCGGCGCGCCCAAGGTGAGAGCCTTGCAGCTCATCAGCGAGTACGAACCCCACAACCGCGGAGCCTACGGAGGCTGCATAGGCTTCATCGGCCTTAACGGCACGCTCAACCAGGCCATCACCATCCGCTCGTTCGTCAGCCGCAACGGAGAACTCTGGTTCCAGGCCGGCGGCGGCATTGTGGCGGCAAGCAACGAAGAATACGAGTTGCAGGAAGTAAACAACAAACTCGGCGCATTGCGCAAGGCCATTCTCCTGGCCGAAACGAAGACCGAAACGCTATGAAAATAGTTCTGATAGACAACTACGACTCCTTCACCTACAACCTTTTCCAGTATTTGGAGGAAGAGGGCGCGGAGGTGACGGTGGTGCGCAACGACCAGTTCCGCATCGGCCAGCTCGAAGCCTACGACAAGATAGTCCTCTCCCCAGGCCCCGGCATTCCCGCCGAAGCCGGACTGCTCGAAGATGTCATCCGCACGTATGCCCCCACGAAGCCCATCCTCGGCATCTGCCTTGGCGAACAAGCCATTGGCGAGGTGTTCGGCGGACAGCTCTACAATCTGCCCCACGTGTTCCACGGCGTGCAAACGCCGGCGCACATCGTGGCCGACGACTACATCTTCCGTTCCCTGCCCAAGGACATCCAGGTAGGGCGGTACCACTCGTGGGTGGTGACCCCGGAGGGGCTTCCCCCGTGCCTCGAAGTGACCGCCGTGAGCGACGAAGGGCAGATAATGGCCCTGCGCCACAAGGAGTACGACGTACACGGCATTCAGTTCCACCCCGAATCGATTCTCACCCCCGAAGGCCGTCGCATGATACACAACTTCGTGGCGCACTGACCGCCCGTCCCTCCCGTCCGGCGGCAGCGCGGACGCGGCAAGCAAACAACCGAAACAGACTATGAAACAAATACTCGAAACCCTCTTCCAGCACCAAGCCCTTACGCGGGCTGAGGCGCACGACCTGATGACGGGCATTGCCGACAAGGCGTTACCCGAAGCCCAGGTGGCGGCCCTGCTCACCGTATTCCGTATGCGCGACATCACGCCCGACGAACTCCTCGGTTTCCGCGACGCCCTCATTGAGCGGGCCCGTGCCGTGGACCTCTCCGCCTTTCACGCGCTCGACATCGTGGGCACGGGCGGCGACGGGAAGAACACGTTCAACATATCCACCTGCGCCTGTTTCGTCGTGGCTGGGGCGGGCTACAAGGTGGCCAAGCACGGCAACTACGGGGCCTCGTCGGTGAGCGGCGCAAGTACGGTGCTTGAACGGCACGGCGTGAAGTTCACCAACGACGCCGACACCCTGCGCCGCAGCATCGACCGTTGCGGCATGGCCTACCTCCACGCGCCGCTCTTCCATCCGGCCTTGGCGGCCGTAGGCCCGATAAGGCGCGCCATGGGCGTGAAGACGGTGTTCAACCTCCTCGGTCCGCTCGTCAATCCCTCCGGCACGGCCTACCAGCTCCTTGGCGTGGCCGACCTCCAGCAGATGAGGCTCTACACCAACGTCCTGCAGCGAATCGGCATAGGTTTCGCCGTGGTGACGAGCCTTGACGGATACGACGAAATATCCCTCACCGCCAACTTCAAGGTGATGACCAACCACAGCGAGAGCGTTTACGAGCCGCGCCAGCTGGGCCTGTCGGTTGCTCCCCCCAACGCCCTTTCCGGCGGAGCCACCCCCGACGAGGCGGCCCGCATATTCGACGGTGTGCTTCGCGGCGAGGCAACCCCCAGTCAGCGCGACGCCGTGCTGGCCAACGCCGCCTTCGGCATCCACACCGTATGCCCCTCCAAGGACATCCCCACCTGCCTTGAAGAGGCCAAGGCCTCGCTCCTGAGCGGCAAGGCCCTGAAAACCTTTGAACAGTTCGTGCAGCTCAACAGTTGAT
>CAVGTD010000102.1:0-5176 GCA_963632215.1 Clostridiales bacterium | reverse complement strand
GTTCCCCCTTCCCTTCAGGGAGGGGACGGGGGTAGGCATTATTTCGCCAGCAGCCGCCCCACGCATTCGCTCTCGGTCATTTTGGTGCCGAAGCCGTAGGCCTGCATCACGGCGCGGTCGTTTTCGCGGTGTGCCCGTAGCAGTTCGGGGGGCATGGTCACGGGGTCGTAGAGGTCGGCCAGCGACGAGTCGGGGTACTTCGCCCGGGCGTCCAGTATGCCCTGCGCCGTTTGGGCTATCCGCTCGCGCTGCTCCGCCGTGGCCTCGGGCCAGGGGAAGTTGTTGTACACTATGTCCTTGCTGTAACGGTAGTCGCTCTTCAACCGCCCGCACACCGCGCGCATCCACGCCATGTGCACGTTGCTCTCCAATATACCGAAGTGGTAGAGGGTCGCGGAGGGGATGAGAAAGACGAGGTCGCTGGCAAACGTCCCCTTCGGGATGAAGCTCATCGGCACATACTTGCGCTTCTCGGAAGAAACCTTTGGCACGATGATGGAGTCCCCGTCCGGCATATTCTCCACGTGGAAGCGTGTGGGCGTGTCTGCCAGCTTTCGGGTGCCTGCACTCGAACTTTTCAGACGCAACTCCTTTACGTTTTCTACCCGTTTGTAGCAGAGCGGCATGTCCTTTATCTCCTTGGGCGAGCAGTCGCCGAGCCAAAGGCAGTAGCGTGGCTTTTGGTGGATGAACTCCACTGCGCCGTACCAAGGGTGGAAATAGGCTGCCGACTTTGGCTCGCGGCGGATGAACTCTTCCATCTCCTCTTTCTCGAACAAGTAGTTGCCGCCGTCGATGGGCTTGTTGCCGATGCCAATCTGCGGCACGTCGCAAAGCGGCTTGCTGCGGCTATATATAAAGGTGTCGGGAGCGTCGAGCAGATAGGCGTTGATGTGCTTTGCCTCGTAGGTCTGCCCGTTCTCGAAAATCCATTTCTGTTCACGCTCCTTGTAGGCGAAGCCCACAATCACCACGTGGACGTGCGCTTTGAGGTTCGCCTCGCTGTCCCAGCGGAACGTGCGGTGGGCGAAGTTGATGCGCAGCCCGTCGGCGAAGAGCGGCTGCCAGAGGTTGGCCACTTGCTCGCCCTGCGAGATGGAGTTGGTCGAAACGAGGGCAGCCTCCACCTGCGTGCCGCGTATGTAGTCGGCGGCTCGCTTGTACCATGCTCCCACGTAGTCGATGTTGCCCACGTTCTTCCACTTTGCCCCGAATATGGCTATCATGTCGTCCTTTTGCGCCTCGCTCATCAGTCTTGCCCCCACAAACGGCGGGTTTCCGATAATATAGCTAAGCTCCTCCTTTGGGCAGACGGTGGTCCAGTCGATGCGCAGGGAGTTGCCCTCCACTATGTTGGCGTAGCTCTTGAGCGGCAGGAAGTCGATGTCGTGGTGCACAATCTTCTCCGTCTCGGCCATCATCTGCGCCTCGCTTATCCACAGGGCGGTGGTGGCCACGGTGACGGCGAAGTCGTTTATCTCGATGCCGTAGAACTGGTGGATGTTGACCTTGATGGGCGACTCGAACAGGCTGAACTGCTCCACGCTGTATATCTGGCGTATGATTTTGTTCTCAAGCCGGCGCAGCGACAGGTAGGTCTCCGTGAGGAAGTTGCCCGAGCCGCACGCCGGGTCCATGAAGCGCAGACGGGCCATGCGGTCCTGCAAGTCGTGGAGCTGCTGCAGGCGGCGCCTTACGTTGGGCTCTTCCAGGCACCGCTCGTAGTCGCGCTCCAGCTGGGCGAAGAAGAGCGGGTCGATCACCTTGTGAATGTTCTCGATCGAGGTGTAGTGCATGCCGCCCGAACGGCGCGTTTCGGGGTTGAGCGTGCTTTCGAACACGCCGCCGAAGATGGTGGGCGAAATGCCGCTCCAGTCGAAGCCCAGCGAGGCCTCGTCGAGGAGCGTTTGGCGCAGCTCGTCGGTGAACTGCGGTATCTCGATGTCCTCGGCAAACAGTCCGCCGTTGGTGTAGGGAAAGGCGCGGAGGTCGGGCGTGAGGTATTTGTCGCGCTCGGCCTCGGGCGTGTTCAGCACGCGGAAGAGCTCCTTCAGGGCCATGCGCATGTAGGGCGTTTCGAAGTTGGCGAGGTAGTCGTGAAACTGGTCGCGGCGGGCAAACACGCCGGCGTCCTCGGCGTAGAGGCAGAACACCAGGCGCACGCACAGGATGTTGAGGAAGCGCAGCGACTCAGGGTCGTCCTGGTCGTACTGGCCGATGAGGGCGTCGTAGAGGCGGCCCACCAGCGCGCCGGCCTTCATCGATATTTCCATTTCGCGCTGCAGGTGCTGGCTCTGCTGCTCCGTGAGGAACTGCAGGCGGTAGCTCTCGCGCCCCAGGTCGGCCAGGAGGATGCGCGTGGGCTCGCCCTTGGGGTTCTCCATGTCGTACACGTCGAACTCGGCGAAGTTGCTCGTCACAATCCACCTTGGCCGCTGCGAGTAGGGCAGGGCGGCGGAGTAGCGCTGCGCCTGCTGAAAGGGGGTAAGCACCGACCCGTCGCTCTGGCGTATGGGCTGGCGAAGGTCCTTGCCGAGCGACTTTTGCTCAATCATCACGTGGGTGGAGGGTATCATCGCATCGATAAACGACGTGTGGTCCAGCTGCGCCTGCTGCTCAAAGGTGATAAACTCCGACGGGTTCTCCACGCCGTACACCTCCGTGAGCAGTTCTATCCAGAAGAGCTGGCTCTCGCCCTTCTCGTACCCCCGGCCCTGCCAGCGGCGGGCAAAGGCCTCGGCCGCCTTTTTTTGCTGTTTCTCTGTTTTCATAATTGCATGTCCTCCATGGCCGCTTCCCACGCCGCTTCGGCTTCGCTGATTTTTTGCTGCAACTGTCCGTACTGCTCAAAGAGGGCGGCGTCGGCCGCGCCCTCGGGCGTGGCGAGCCGGGCTTCGAGGGCGGCTTTCTCTTCTTCGAGGCGGACCACCTCGGCCTCGCACTGCGCGGCCAGGCGTTCGGCCTTTTTGCGCTGGCGCGCCTGTTCCTTTCGCTCCTCGTACGACTGCTTGCCGGCCGAGGCCTCCTTCGGGTTGTCGGCCGAGGCCGGCGCGCCGGGCGCGGGGCTTTGCGAGAGGCGGGCCGTCTGCAGCTCGTCGAGCGACTCAAGCTCCTTGCGCTGCAGGAAGTCGTAGATGCCGCCCAGGTGTTCGCGCACCCGTCCGCCGCCAAACTCGTAGACCTTCGTCACCAGGCCGTTGAGGAAGTCGCGGTCGTGGCTCACCACAATCACCGTGCCGTCGAACGCCAGGATGGCCTCCTTTAGCACGTCCTTGGTGCGCATGTCGAGGTGGTTGGTAGGTTCGTCGAGAATGAGCAGGTTCACCGGTTCGAGCAGCAGCCTTATCATGGCCAGGCGCGAGCGTTCGCCGCCCGAGAGCACCTTCACCTTCTTGTCAGAGGCCTCGCCGCCAAACATGAAGGCGCCCAGGATGTCGCGAATCCTGAGGCGCACGTCGCCCTTGGCCACGCGGTCGATGGTTTCGAACACGGTGAGTTCGCCGTCGAGCAGCTGCGCCTGGTTTTGGGCGTAGTAGCCAATCTGCACGTTGTGGCCCACCTTGAGCGTGCCGCCGTAGGGTATTTCGCCCATGATGCACTTCACGAGCGTGGACTTGCCCTCGCCGTTCTTGCCCACGAAGGCCACCTTTTCGCCGCGCTTGATGGTGAGGTCGACGCCCCGGAACACGCAGTGCGCGCCGTAGTCCTTGCGCAGGTCCTGGCAAATGACGGGGTAGTCGCCCGAGCGCATACAGGGCGGGAACTTGAGCCGCAGCGAGGAGTTGTCCACCTCGTCCACCTCGATAGGCACAATCTTTTCGAGCTGCTTGATGCGGCTCTGCACCTGCACGGCCTTGGTGGGCTTGTAGCGGAAACGCTCAATGAAGTCCTTGATGTCGGCAATCTCCTTTTGCTGGTTCTCGTAGGCGCGGAGCTGCTGCTCGCGGCGTTCGGCGCGAAGGCGCACGTAGTCGTCGTAGGCCACGCGGTAGTCCGTGACGCGCCCGCAGGATATTTCGAGCGTGCGGTTGGTCACGTTGTTGATAAAGGCGCGGTCGTGGCTCACCAGCACCACCGCACTGGGGGAGCGGGCGAGGAACTTTTCGAGCCAGCGTATGCTCTCAATGTCGAGGTGGTTGGTGGGCTCGTCGAGGAGCAACACGTCGGGGCGGCGCAAAAGGAGCTTGGCCAGCTCGATGCGCATGCGCCATCCGCCCGAAAACTCGCTCGTGGGGCGGTCGAAGTCCGACGGGGCGAAGCCCAGCCCCTGCAGGGTGCGTTCCAGTTCGGCGCGGTAGTTCATGCCGCCCATCATGCGGTAGCGTTCGCTCTCGTGGGTGAACCTTTCCACCAGGGCCATGTACGCCTCGCTCTCGTAGTCGGTGCGGCTGGCCAGCTCGTTGTTGAGGCTCTCGACGAGCTGCTGCATTTCGCTGATGTGGGCAAAGGCCTGTTCGGCCTCCTCCATGACGGTGTGGTCGTCGCTCAGCACCATCACCTGCGGCAGGTAGCCAATGGCGGTGCCGCTTTGCACGGCCACGGCGCCCGAGGTGGGCTGTTGCTGCGAGGCGAGGATTTTGAGCAGCGTGGACTTACCCGCGCCGTTTTTGCCCACGAGGGCAATGCGGTCCTTGGGGTTGATGACGAACGACACGTCGGTGAAGAGCGGCCGCGCGCTGAACTCTACGGAAAGGTGTTCTACTGAAATCATTCGCTTCTTTGCGCTGTTTCCTTATTTGCGCTGTTTCTCTCTATTAAAAAAGCGTTTCCCGCCAAAGTCCGTTGGCGCCTTGGCGGGAAAACGTGTTGTTTCTTTATTGTGTTGAGGGGTGGATAGGCTGAAAGCCTTAAAGTTCCTAGCCCAGGGCAGAGTGAAGGGAACGAAGTTCCCGAACGGCACCCTGGGTTTACGTGTGAGCGTAGTTGCCGCCCTGTAAGGGCAAAAGTAGGCGTGTAGCCGTTACTGCTGCCCTTTCATGTAGGGTGTTCAAAAAAGCCCAAAATGTTTATTGAAACATCGTGCGCCAATTGTCCGCAAACCGCGGCCTGCAAGGCCAGCTCTCGATAGCCCAGGGACGTTGCCGCCTTGTAAGGTAGGGCGTTCAAAATGCGGATATTTCCGGTGCAAAATAGCCACGATAATGTCCACAAACCGCGCCCCAACGGGGCAGCTCTC
>CAVGTD010000101.1:0-5348 GCA_963632215.1 Clostridiales bacterium | reverse complement strand
GGTGACGCCGCCACTTCGTGACGGCTCTGCCCTGGGCTATGGAGAGCTGCCCCGTCGGGGCGCGGTCCAGGGGCATTGTCGTGACAATATTGCACCGAAACCGTTCCCTTTTTGAACACCCTACACCCCGCTGCTGTTCCCATCATATCAAAAAAAACAAACAATCCCGTGGCTTCTCTCTATCTTATCCCCGTTACGCTGGGCGACACGCCTCACGAGCGTGTGCTGCCGGCTTATAATAAGGAGGTTATCCTCAAAATACGCCATTTCATCGTCGAAGAGGTCCGCACGGCCCGCCGTTTTCTCAAACAGGTGGACCGCGACATCAACATCGACGAACTTACCTTTTTCCCCATGGGCAAGCACGCCGACGCCGCGCTCTTTTCAAAATACCTCGAACCGCTCCGCCAGGGCCACGACGTGGGCGTAATCAGCGAGGCCGGCTGTCCTGCCGTGGCCGACCCCGGGGCCGACGTAGTGGCCATAGCCCAGCGCGAAGGTCTCCACGTTGTGCCGCTCGTAGGCCCGTCGTCAATCCTCCTGGCCGTCATGGCCTCGGGTTTCAACGGGCAGAGCTTCGCCTTCCACGGCTATCTGCCCATCAACCCCGCCGACCGGGCAAAGCGAATCAAGCAGCTCGAAAGCCGTTCCTCGCATGAACGCCAAACGCAGTTGTTCATCGAAACGCCCTACCGCAACGAGAAAATGGTGGCCGACATACTCGCGGCGTGCAGCCCCCGCACGCGCCTTTGCATAGCCTCGTCGCTCACCAACGCCGACGAGTACGTGCGCTCGCTCACCGTCAAGGAGTGGAAGCAAACGCCCATGCCCGTCCTCCACAAAAAGCCCACCATCTTCGCCATCTACGCGGGGTAGGGCAGGGGCGTACGCCCAAAAAGAGGCGCATTCGTGCCGATTTTGGCAAAAAAAGCGCGGCTGCGCTTGCAGGGAACGAAAATATCCGTATCTTTGCACTGCTTTTACGGAAGCAACCAAGATGGTGCTTATAGTTCAGTTGGTTAGAGCGTCAGATTGTGGTTCTGAATGTCGTGGGTTCGAATCCCACTAAGCACCCAAAAGAGAGCGAAAGTTTCGTACTTTCGCTCTCTTTTTTTGAGAGGCGTTGCCCCTATATAAGGTAGTTGCCCTGTAAGGTGGGGTGTTCAAAATCCCGTTTCTTTCCTGCAAGATATTGTCCTCAAACCGCGGCCTGAAAGGCCAGCTCTCGATAGCCCAGGGCAGAGTGGCGGCGCGAAGCGGCGACACTCTGCCCTGGGTTTCCCCGTTGGGGGACGTTGCCGCCCCTTCGGGGCAGTTCTCTTGATACCGGGCAACGCCCGGGTTCGGCGGCGGTTGGTTGGACTGTTTAATATGTCCGTGGATAATTGCGTGTTTACGGGGCCTTGCTCCTATATTATATTGCTGCCCCCCCCCACAAACACCCCCCAACTCCCCAACAAATTGGTGTGCGCCGTACGGGCTGCGTGCGTCGTTCGTACGGGTGACGTGCGTCGGGCGTGCGGTTCACGTGCGTAGCCCGTACGGTTGACGAAACATTTCCGCCTTTTCACGGGAACTTGCCCGGGAGGTTGTTTTGTTTTGCACAGGGCTGCGGCGGGCATCGCTTTTGGGTCTCTTTTGATAACTCGGGTGGTCAAAATGCGCCGCTTTACCCTTAAATAATCTTTACGCCCTAAAAATACTTTCTGTATATTTGCAGATATCCTATAGGGGGGGGTAATTTTGTAGACTGAAAGAGATAAAAAGAAGAACTTAAGCGGAGACTATTTACCTATGAGACGCTTTCTCGGCATATTGTTTACGCTGTTGCTGGTCGGGATAAAGGCCTTTTCCATATCGCTACAAGACAAGTACTCCTATGTGGTGGTGCTTGAGGGCGGTGCGCTCGAGGCGGAGATGTCTGACTCCCTTTTCTACAAGATATCGCGAAAGGTCATCTTTCCTGTCAACAAATTCGACATTCCGCAAAACTCCCCTTTCCGCCACGAACTTATCGACGAGATACTCCCGTATTTCAACAACAACGACTACATTCTGCAATCCATCGTGATGCGCGGCGCCGCCTCGCCCGAAGGCCCCTACGCCTGGAACCAAACGCTGAGCCAACGCCGCCGCAAGGCGCTCCTCAAGCTTATCAGCGACAACGTGCAGTATCCGCTCGACAGCTGCCTCACCGTCAAGGAAGTGCCCGAGGACTACGTTTACCTCCTTCTGCTCATGAAGGAGAAGAACGACCCCGACTACGACCGCGTGGCCCGGGTGGTGAACGAGTACTTCGACACCGACCAGCGCAAGCTCAAGCAGCGGCTCATGGCCGACAAAACTCTGTGGAAACGCCTTCTGCGCGACTATTTCCCCGAGATGCGCGCCGCGCGCATTGTGCTTGTGTTCCGCAAGCGCGAGCAGTTCGAGCAGTTGAAGCCCGAGCCCCTCGACTTCCGCGCCGATATGGACTTCTCCTCCCAGACGGACGTACCGCCTCTGCCGTCCGCCTTTGTCATGCCTGAGGCAAGCACTCTGCGCATTCCGCGCCGCGAAGTGTTGTCTGTCAAGACGAATTTGCTCTATGACTTCGCTTATATGCCCTTCGGGTACAACCGTTTCTGCCCCATCCCCAACATTGCCATCGAATACTACCCCCTGCACGGCCACTTCACCTACGGCGCGTCGTTCGACTGCCCGTGGTGGCAGGACTACCGCAGCCACAAGTACTTCCAGGTGCGCAACTACCAGCTCGAAGCCCGCTACTACTTCAAGAGCGGCGACGTAGACCGGGTGGGCTACGGCAACGGGGCTGCCTTCCGCGGCTGGTACGCGCAGGCTTACGCCCATCTGGGCCTCTACGGCATCTGCTTCGACGAGAACCGCGGCTGGGAGGGCGAGGGCTTCGGCGGCGGCCTTGGCGTGGGCTACGTGCTTCCGCTGTCGCGCATGGGGCATTGGCGACTTGAGTTCGGGGCGCAGTTCGGCGTGTTCTACACCAAGTACGACCCCTACCAGTACGAGAGCGTAATGTTCCCCGAAAAGCACGACGATCTCTACTATTACAAGTTCCACAACTACGGCAACTTCTTCAGCCGCCGTCAGCACCGCCTCACGTGGTTCGGCCCCACAAGGGTGGGCGTAACGCTTACGTACGACCTGCTCTACCGCCGCCGCGCCAAGAAGGGCGTCAGTTTCAAAAGTTGGGAGGAAGCAAAATGAAAGGCATAGCAATACATAAGGCAATGTGGCTCTTGCCCGTCCTGCTCCTCGCACTCGCCGGCTGCGAGCGTAAGCCCGAGCTCCACCTCGACTACAAGGACCAGGGGCACGTGGTGACCGACCTCCCCATCGTGCAGCTCGAGCTCGACGTGTTCTGGAACTACGACGTGGGCATCGACGGCACGTACAACTGGCGCGACGAGTGGTTCTACGGCTGGGACGACAACGACAAGGCTCTCTTCGGCGAACTGGGGTACACCAAGCCCACCGCGTTCCAGATACGCCGCTACTTCACGGGCGACGTGCCTTACGCCGCGCACACCAGCGTGCTGCCCGACGTGGTTGACGGCTACACCTACTCCGCCCCGTTCGACTGGGGCTTCTGGGACTTGCTGGCGTGGAACAACATCACCACCTCCGACGGCGTGCAGAGCATCCGTCTCGACGAGCAGACCTCGCTCGACTACGTGACGGCCTACACCGGCCAGACCATGAACGCCGCCCGCTACCAGGCTCCGCGCTACACGCGTTCGTTCTACCAGCCCGAGGGCTTGTTCAGCGCGTACACGCAGGCGCAGGAAATCAACAAAAACCTTGACGGCTTCACGTTCGACACCGAGCGCAACGTGTGGGTCAAGAAGCTCAACATGACGCTCTACCCCGTCACCTACATCTACCTTACGCAGGTAATTATCCACCACAACCGGGGCAAGATAACGGGAGTGGACGGCAACGCCAACCTTTCGGGCATGGCGCGCAGCGTCAACCTCAACACCGGCGTGACGGGCACCGACGCCATCACCGTGCACTACTACGTGCGCTTCAAGACGGGCTGCAACATGCGCGGCGAGAGCGTCGACATTGCCGGCGGCCGCCTCACCACGTTCGGCCTGTGCAACTTCAACGGCAGCCGCGGCGATGCCAGCTCGTTCAACGACGGCGTGCGCCACTATATGGACGTGGACATGCAGTTCAACAACGGCAACGACTCCACGCTCGTCTTCGACGTGACCGACCAGGTGCGCCGCCGCTACAAGGGCGGTGTCATCACCATCGAGCTCGACGCCGACACCATCCCCGTTCCGGCCCGCAAGGGCGGCTCCGGCTTCGACGCCGTAGTCAAGGACTTCGAGGACGGCGGCACGCATGAGTTTGATATGTGACAAGCAAAAAACTCACCCTCAATAAGGGCGATAATAACGATAAGTATGCCGCAATCGCTGAGCAAGGTGTATCTCCACCTTATCTTCCACATCAAGTCCACAAGCGTCTTGATGAGCGAGCCTGATTGGGAGCATATTCACGCCTACATGACAAGCATACTCAACGACATGGGATGCAAGTCAATCTGCGTGGGTGGAACCAACGACCATGTTCACGCCCTCTTTCTACTGTCGCGCGACGTGACAATATCAAAAGTAGTGGAGGATGTGAAGCGGCACAGCAGCCGATGGATAAAGACCATTTCTCCGGCATATGCCCATTTTGAATGGCAAGGCGGATACGCCATGTTTTCCGTAAGCCAGTCTGTGGTGGCGAACGCGATTAAGTACATCCAGAACCAAAAGGAGCATCACCGAAAGATGACGTTTGCCGAAGAATACCTCAGATTCCTCAAAGAGTATGGGGTGGAATACGACGAAAGATATGTGTTCCGTGATTGACACTCCGCCCGTTGCCCAACCGCAGTGTTGAAATCACGTATGGAAAATGTCCGCAGCCGCGGCGAATGTTGTTGCAAAATTGCCACGGCAATGTCCGCAAGCCGCGGCCTGAAAGGCCAGTTCTCCATAGCCCAGGGCAGAGTGGCGGCGCGAAGCGGCGACACGTCACCCTGGGTCTCCTTGCAGGAGCAGTTGCCGCCCCGTCGGGGCAGCTCTCTTGATACCGGGCAACGCCCGGGTTCGGGGGACGGTACGGCGGAATTTGAACAATGTGGCTTTGCGGGGCGTTGCCCCTGCATAAGAGAGCTGCCCTTACAGGGCGCAAACACCCGGGGACGGGGAACCCAGGGTGACGCCGCCACTTCGTGACGGCTCTGCCCTGGGCTATGGGGAGCTGCCCCGTTGGGGCGCGGTCCAGGGACATTGTCGTGGAAATTTTGCACCAAAAATATTCGCGTT
>CAVGTD010000100.1:0-5382 GCA_963632215.1 Clostridiales bacterium | reverse complement strand
ACACATCCGTTTGCGCCCTGACGGGGCAGCTCTCTAATAAAGGGGCAACGCCCCGCAAAGCCACATTGCTCAAATTCCGCTGATTAGCCCGAGAACCCGGGCGTTGCCCGGTATCAAGAGAGCTGCCCCGTCGGGGCGCGGTCCAGGGACATTATCGTTGCATTTTTGCGCCACAAATATTCGCATAATACATACCCGGCCTGTGGCATCCGAATTTGAACTATCTTTGCAAGGCACAACGAAACACATCTGGAATATGCGGAAAATAGCTTCCTTACTCCTTATATATATATACGTACACCTGGGCGCGTTGGCGACAGGGCGCGGGGCGGACGACGCACTGCGCATTGCGCGGCAGTGGCTGGCGGCAAACGGCTCGTCGGTCAGGACGCTCGACACGGGCGGCACCGAGGCGCAAACCCTGCGCACGGCCGACCTGGGCAGAGTTTGGGCCGTGGAGACACAAGGTCGGTTTGTCCTTGTGCCGAAAGCCGACGCACTGCCCGAAGTGCTGGGCTACGGCGAACGGCAAGGCGGTGCGATGCCCGCGCCCCTGCGGCAGATGCTGCGGCAGGTAGGCGCGGCCAAGAGCTACACCCTGCCCGCCGAAGGGTGGACGGCCGTCGGGCCGCTGCTCACCACCCAGCGCCACCAAGAGAAACCCTACAACAACCTGTGCCCCTACTATACGGCCAACGACGGCACCGTGTCGGGCGAACGCTGCGTGGTGGGCTGCGTGGCTACGGCCATGGAGCAGATTCTGACCTATTACCGCCGAACCTATACCCTTTGCGACACCCTGCACGGGTGGAAGACAGCCCACTACGAAATACCCGACATACTGCCCGGCGCGACGGTGGACACCCGTCCCATCCTGGACAACTACGACCTGGCCGACTACACCGCCGACGAGGCTGAGGCCGTGGCGCGCCTGTCGTACTGGCTCGGCGTGGCGGCGCACATGAACTACGGACTCTTGGCCAGCGGCGCAAGCAGCAGCCGCCTTGAAGAACCCCTGAGGCGCGCCTTCGGCTTTCCCTACGTGCACTACCTGGACAGCTACAAGTACGACCCCGCGGCCTACTGGAACTTCCTGGCCCGGGAAATGATGGCGCGCCGCCCCGTCTACTATTCCGCCCTTACCATGCGCGGACTGGGGCACGCCATTGTGCTGGACGGGCTTGACCGGAACGGCCTCTTCCACGTGAACTGGGGCATCGGGGGCGACTACGACGGCTTCTTCCGCATCGACATACTCTCCTCGGGTATGCCCGACGACGCCAAGACCGACAGCGTGGACGACGGCTTCATCTGCAACTACGAGGCCGTGGCCGTATGTCCCGACCCGGTGACGGACAACGCCTTGCCCGACTCCATAGAGCGCACCGGCCGCGAAATAGCCATCGACTCGCTTTGGGCGGCCGACGTGCCGTCGAGCATCTGTCCCACGCGCTTCCGCATGATCGTTCGCAACACCACCGGCAAAGCCCTGACCACCCCCTTCGCCTTCGTACTCGGACTGCCGACCGACACCGCCCGCTTGGAGCAGGGCAGTTGGGACGCCTACTACGGCTGCACGCTGCAGCCCCACGAAACCGACACCCTGACCGTACAGATACGCCTGAGCCGACAGGGCGACTGCGTGCTGGCCGTTACGCCCGACGGACTGCTGACCCTCGATACCCTCGCCCTGCGCATTGACCCCATTGGCACCACAAAACTGACGAGCGAGAAACCCGTACTCACCTACCTTAGCGACAGTGCCGTCAGCGTGAGCCAGGTAATCCGCAACCCCCTTGCCGACCAGCGCGGGGCGCAGGTGTTCTCGTTCGACATTGAAGACGGCGTGACACACCGCTCCGTGTGCAAGAACCACGACATCTACCTCGAAGCGGCGGGCGACACCCTGCTCACCGACCGCTTCACCCTGCTCGTGCCGGGACGCACCTACACCTTCCGCTCCCGCCGCGACTGGGGCGTGGCTCACCAGTTCGACTTTACCATGCCCGGCACCGACGGCTTGCACGAAACCACCGCGGCCCCCACATCCAAGCCCCGGTATTTCACCCCCGACGGACGTTCGTGGGGCAACCGCTTGCCCCAAAGAAAGGGCGTAATCATTGAAACCCTCGGCGGCACGGCACGCAAACGGCTTGTGCGCTGACATTTCCCCCCCCCTATGCTAAAAAAGATACACGTGGAGACGCTCCTCGTATCCACCACCGAAAACGGCGAGGACATCCTGCGCAGCGAGGCGCAGGGAGGTTGCCTCGTTGAGGAAAACGGACTGATGCTCCGCTACGCCGAAACGCAGAACAACGGCACGGCCACCCTGCTGCTCACCGACGGCCTGGCCGACCTTAAAAGGCAGGGCGACACCGTGGCGCGACTCACCTTTGTTGAAGCAAAACTCATTGACTGCCCCTACCGCACGCCGCAGGGCGAACTCGCCCTCAGCCTCTACACCCACAGCCAGCACTTCGAGGTGGACGCGCAGGGCGGCCGGTTTGAAGCCCGGTACACCCTGCTTGCCGCCGGCACGCAGGTGGCCGACAACACGCTTACCGTAAAATGGAAATTCTTAAACTGAACACACAATGATATTCCGACATCGTACATACACCTTATTAATAGCCGCACTCGCTGCCCTTGGCTGCCAGGCGCAGAAACAAGTAGCCGCCACGTGGGCGTTGAAGGACGTGCATTACGCCCGCACAGCCCCGCAGCCCGAACGCCTTGTTAGCGACACCGCCGTGACCGCCTGGCGCGGCGAACGCCTCGGCGTGGAAGCCCTGCTCTTCGGCAAGCGCGACGGGCAGACAGTCGCCCTCCGCCTGACGGGCGGCAAGGACAAGGCGGCGCAAGCCTTCGCCAACGGCAGCACGGCGCGCTTCCTGGGGTACGTCACGACCGACAACTACCAATACTGCGGCAACCACCCGACGAACCTCACCCCCTACGACGTGGCCGACGTGGTGACAAACGACTCCATTGCTTCGCTCGCCGAGGGCGAGGCACGCCCCGTATGGTGCACCGTGGAAGTGCCCCGCAACGCCAAGCCCGGCATACACCGCTTGCAGCTCTGCGTGGCCGACTCCGCCACCGGGCGCACGTTGCAAACGCTTACGCTGGCCGTCGACGTGAAAGACCGCACCCTGCCCACACCCCGAGAGCAGCAGTTCCACGTAGACTTTTGGCAGCAGCCCTACGCCCTGTCGCGTTACATCGGGGCGGAGCGGTGGAGCGAAAAACACCTCGACGCCCTGCGCCCCTACCTGCGCTTGCTGGCGCGCAGCGGACAGAAGGTGGTGTCCGCCATCCTCTTCTACGAGCCTTGGGGCGACCAGAGCTACGACAAGTTCTCGCCCATGGTGCAGACCACTCGCCGCGCCGACGGCAGCTGGACGTACGACTACAGCGTGTTCGACAAGTGGGTCGGCCTCTGCGCCGAGTGCGGCATTGACGAGCAGATAAACTGTTTTTCGATGGTGCCGTGGGACATGACGTTCCGCTACTACGACGAAGCCCAGCGCAAGGACGTGGACCTGCGCACCGGCACCGGCAGCGAAGAGTATAAGGAACTGTGGACAAACTTCCTCCAGAACTTCGCCGCCCACCTGCGCGAGAAAGGATGGTTCGACAAAACGTGCATCGCCATGGACGAGCGCGGCCTGGACAACATGCTCGACGCTTACCGGGTGGCGCAAGCCGCCGTGCCGGGCATCAAGATGGCCCTTGCCGGCACCTACCACGCCGAACTCGTAGACAAACTCCACGACTACTGCATAGGCTTCGGCGAGGCATTCACCGCCGACGAACTTGCCCGCCGCAAAGCCATGGGCGGCAAGTCGACCACCTACACCTGTTGCAGCAATACCGAGCCCAACCTCTTCTCGAACAGTTTGCCGGCCGAGGCAGCCTATCTGCCCGTGTTCTGCATAGCCAACGGTTTTGAGGGCTACCTGCACTGGTCGTGGATGAACTGGGCCGATAAGCCCCTGACCGACTCCCGTTTCCGCCTGTTCGCTCCCGGCGACACCTACCTTGTATATCCCGGCTGCTGCTCCTCCGTGCGCTACGAACGCTTCATTGAGGGCGTGGCATTGGCCGAGAAAGTGCGCCTCCTCACCGCCGAATTTCGCCAAAACGGCGACACAGCCGCAGCCGAACGCCTTGACAGCCTCGTCAAAGCCTTTGCCCCGGCCGGCATTCCCCAAGGACGCACCGCCAGCGAAATGGTCAACGAACTCCACCGAGCCGTGGACGGGTTTTGACATTTGACATCAGACGATTTACCTTCGAAACACAATGAGCCGCGCATTAAAGAACACCCTGTTTGTGGCTGCCTCCACCGTGGTGGGGGTAGGGCTGATGGCGTGCATATACCGCGGCTTCGACTTCGGCGCGCTGAGAGCGTTTTTCAGCGATGCCGGCAATTACCCGTGGATAGCCCTGACGCTCGTTGCCGGCGTGGCCGCCAACGTGTTGCGGTCGCTGCGGTGGCGGATGCTCCTGCGTGCCGCCAGCATAGAGGTGAGCGTGCGCACGGCGGTGGAACTGGTTTTTATCTCGTACCTTATTAACAGCGTGACGCCGCGGCTTGGCGAACTCACCCGTTCGCTCCTTGTGCGCAAGGGCAACGCCCAGGACACCACGAGGGCACTCGGCACGGTAGTGGTGGAGAAAGTGGCCGACGTGGGTTGCCTCGTACTCGTGATAGGTCTGGCCGTGGCCCTGCGTTGGCAAAAGACCGTCGCCCTCGTCCACAGTCTGACCGACGGACTGAGCCTTGCGCTGCCCAGTTACAGCCTGTTCCTTATTATTGGTTGCGCCGTGTGCTTGCTCGTAGGGGTGAGCCTTCCGTTGTGGAAACACGTGCAGCGGTTTGCCCTCAACCTTTGGCAAGGCATCAGCGCAATAGCCCGTCTGCGAAGTCCGCTTTCGTTCGCTACCCTCTGCCTCGGCATTTGGGCTTGCAACTTCCTCCAGCTCTTTCTGCTCGTACCGTGTTTCGACGCGCTCGACGGCATTGGCGCCGCCGATATGCTCCACGTGTTTGCCGCCGCCAGCGTGGGCGTATTGCTCCCCACACCGGCCGGGGCAGGTCCGTGGCACTACGCCATAGTCAAGACAATGACGGGCGTGTACGGCGTGGGGAAAGCGGCGGCGAAGTCGTTCGCCCTCATCACCCACGGCATAAAGACCATTCTCGTGATGCTCCTCGGCGCAATGGGTTACGCCACCTATTACCGCGCCGTTTGGAAACGCTGGCGCGGCTGAAATATCCCCCGTCGGCCATGCAATATTGTCGTTTGCGTGATGTTTTTGTTTTCGATATTGGCTGACAATATTGCCAGAATTTCTTGGTTGTCAATCGCCCCG
>CAVGTD010000099.1:0-5505 GCA_963632215.1 Clostridiales bacterium | reverse complement strand
TTTCCGATGCAGAAATGCCTGAAAATGTTTCCAAGTACATCGTCGGTGGTTACTTCGCCCACTATGTCGCTTAGGTGGTGGATGCATTCGCGGAGGTCCTGGCTGATGAAGTCGCCCGAGAGGCACGAGGATAGGCCGGCGATTACGCGGTCGATTGCGCTCTGGGCGCAGGTCAGGGCCTCGTAGTGGCGCAGGTTGCTCACTATGGTGTCGGAGGGCGAGGCGGCTTTCAGTTCGGCGAGCAGCGAGGCTAGGATGGGCGTGAGCGTGAGCGCGGCCTGCTCGCTTTGGGCGCAGAGGGCGGCGAGCGTCGCTCCCTTGGGCAGCCGTTGAGCGAGGGCGGCTTGCGCCTCAGCCAGCGTTTCGGAAGTGACGAGGTCCTGCTTGTTGAGCATTGCCACGAGGCGTTTCCCTTCGCATAGGGGGACTATCTGCGGGGCGAGTTTGGCGAGTTGCTCCTGCCACTGCGTGGCGTCGATGAGCCAAAGCACGATGTCGGCCTCCTCCATTTTGGCGAACGTGCGGCTGATGCCCATTTGCTCCACCTTGTCGTCGGTGGCGCGGATGCCGGCCGTGTCGATGAAGCGCACGAGGGTTGAGCCGAGGGTGAACGTCTCTTCAATGGTGTCGCGCGTGGTGCCTTGCACGTCCGACACCAGGGCGCGTTCCTCACCCACGAGCGTATTGAGCAGGGTGGACTTCCCTGCGTTCGTCTCGCCCACAATGGCAATGGGGATGCCGCGCTTCAGAGCGTTGCCCAGCTTGAACGACTGGCAGAGCAAGCTGATGTGAGTCTGCACCTTTTGCGCCAAGGCGAGGAGTTCGGGGCGCGAGGCAAATTCCAGTTCCTCGTGGTCGGAAAAGTCGAGTTCGAGTTCCAGGAGCGAGGTGATGTGGAGCAGTTGGTCGCGCAGCGTGCGCAGCTCCGAACTGAATGCGCCGCGCATCTGCTGCATGGCCATGCGGTGGTTGGCCTGCGTGGTCGAGGCTATGAGGTCGGCCACGGCTTCGGCTTGGCTCAGGTCCATTTTGCCGTTCAGAAAGGCCCGCTCCGTGTATTCGCCGGGCCGGGCCAGACGGCAGCCGCCCCGGAGCAGCAGCTGAACCGTGCGTTCGAGGATGTAGGCCGAGCCGTGGCAGGATATTTCGCAGCTGTCCTCGCCCGTGTAGGAACGGGGCGAACGGAAAAGGCTCACCAGCACCTCGTCTACCACCTCGCCCGTGGCGGGGTCGACGATGTGCCCGAACGTGAGCGTGCCGCCCCGCTTTTGGTCGAGGGCTTGCGTGCCTTGGGATTTGAATATGCTTGATGTGACGGGGATAGCCAGGCTTCCCGAAACGCGGATAATGCCGAGCGCGCCGCCCGACGGAGTGGCTATGGCGCAGATTGTGTCCATTGGTTTGCTTGATTGTTTGACGCAAAGTTACGATTTCCAAATCTTCCGTCTGAAACTTCGCTTTAATATGCTACCTTTGTTCCCGACTGAAAACACATTCGTAATCAAACATTCCAATACATGAAAACTCATTTCCCGGTCAGGAAGCTGTTTGCCGTAGCCGTTTCCTGCCTCTTGTCGATGGGCGCACTATGGGCCGACGTCAATCCCAAGCCCTTTGTCATTCCCGAACTCAAAACCTGGACAGGCGCGGAGGGGCAGACCGCCCTTTCGGGCCGCATCGTGGTGAAAAGCTCTAAGCTCAACGCCGTGGCCAACGCCCTCGCGGCCGACTACGAGCAGCTCACGGGCCGCAAGCTCACCGTTGTGACCGGTTCGGCCAAGGCCGGCGACATCGTGCTGTCGGTCAGCAAGGACAAGAAGCTCGGCAACGAGGGATATACGCTCCAGATAGGCAACACCGTAGCCCTCGCGGCCGCCACTGCGCAGGGCGCATTCTGGGGTACGCGCACACTGCTGCAAGTGAGCGAACAGCACAAGGACGGCACGCTGCCCAAGGGATCGACCATCGACGTGCCTGAGTATCAGCTGCGCGGCTTCATGATTGACTGCGGCCGCAAGTTCATCCCCATGAGCTACCTCCGCAACCTCGCGAAAATCATGGGCTACTACAAGATGAACACCTTGCAGGTACACCTCAACGACAACGGCTTTCGCCAGTACTTCGGCAACGACTGGGACAAAACGCCGGCGGCTTTCCGCCTTGAGTGCGACACGTATCCCGGCTTGACTGCCAGGGACGGTTCCTACACCAAGCAGGAGTTCATCGACTTCCAGAAACTCGCCGCCGCCAACGGCGTGGAAATCATCCCCGAGTTCGATGCCCCGGCCCACTCGCTCGCCTTTACGCACTACAAGCCCGAGATTGGCAGCAAGGAGTACGGCATGGACCACCTCGACCTGTTCAACCCCGAGACGTACACCTTTATGGACGGGCTGTGGAAGGAATACATCGGCGGCAAGAGCCCCGTGTTCATCGGCCCGCGCGTACACATCGGCACCGACGAGTATTCCAACGCCAAGAAGGACGTAGTGGAGAAGTTCCGCGCCTTTACCGACCACTACATTAAGTACGTCGAGGGCTTCGGCAAGCAAGCCGTGCTTTGGGGCGCGCTTACCCACGCCAACGGTGAAACGGCCGTGAAGAGCAAAAACGTCATCATGGACATCTGGTACAACGGCTACGCCGACCCCGCCGAAATGAAGAAGCAGGGATACAAGCTCGTGAGCATCCCCGACGGACTCACCTACATCGTGCCGGCGGCCGGATACTACTACGACTACCTCAACTGCCAGTACCTCTACGAACACTACACGCCGGCCGTAATCGGCAGCAAGACGTTCGACGAGAACGACCCCGACATACTCGGCGGTATGTTCGCCGTGTGGAACGACCACGCCGGCAACGGCATCTCCACCAAGGACATACACCACCGCGTATTCCCCGCCCTGCAAACGCTCGCCGTGAAGTGCTGGACGGGCAAGGAGACGAAACTCCCCTACGCCGACTTCGACCAGAAGCGCGCCGAGCTCAGCGAGGCTCCGGGCGTCAACGAACTCGGCCGTTTGGGCAAGCCCGGAACGGTTGTACTCCAGAAGGACGTTGTCAGCCCGGGCGAAACGCTCCCGGCCGAAGAGGTGGGCTACAACTACGCCGTGACGTTCACCGTTGAGGGCGCCAGCGAGGACAAAGGCACCGAGCTTTTCCGCTCCGCCAACGCCGTGGTCTACCTCGCCGACCCCGACCAGGGCAAGCTCGCCTTTGAACGCGAGGGCTACCGCAACCTGTTCAACTACCGCATACCCGCTGGCGAGAAGCACACCCTCACCATCGAGGGCACCAACAAGCTGACCCGCCTGCTCGTGGACGGACAGCTCAAGGAGGAACTCTCGCCCAAGACGCTCTACGTCATGCGCGACCAGGACCGCGCCCACTACCAGGTAAAGGGCACCTACTCCTACGAACCCGTGGTCTACCAGCCCACCGACCAGATATACTACCAGCGCACGCTCGTGTTCCCCCTGCGCCACGCCGGCAATTTCAAGAGCAAGGTGACCGGGCTCAAGGTCGAGGCAAAGTAACGTAAACGCAACATAACCCAACAGGGATCTGCGCCCCACACGGCCTTGGCCGCGTGGGGCGCATCCTGCCAACGCCATGATAAAGTACTACAACTACGACATCGTTTTTCAGGAATATCCCGACGAGGTGACGCTGGCCGTCAACCTCACGCTCTGCCCCAACCGCTGCCCGGGCTGCCACAGCGAGTACCTGCGCGCCGACATCGGCGAACTGCTCACCGAGGAGCGGCTCGCAGCCCTCGTCGACTCCTACGGCGACACCATCACCTGCGTAGGTTTTCAGGGCGGCGACAACGATCCGCAAACGCTCCTCGCGCTTGCGCGGTTTGTGCGCCGACGCTACAACGGGCGCATCCGTACGGGCTGGTATTCGGGCCGCACGTGGCTGCCCGAAGCCGCCGACCTCGCCCCCGCGCTCGACTACGTGAAACTCGGTCCCTACACGGCCAAGCTAGGTTCCCTCTCGTCGCCCCAGACGAACCAACGGTTCTACGCCGTGTCGCGCCTCGACGGCTCGCTCACCGACCGCACCGCCCGTTTCCGCAAGAACCGCCCACTCGGGGGCGACTCCGCAGCCAATGAATGAACGAACATCTTTTCCAATATAAACGCAAGCGTTCCTGCTTGACCGTTACGTAACCATCCGAAACAAGCCGCCTTGCCGTAACAAGGAGTAGAACTGTCGTTTTTTTGCTAAAAAGGTAGTTCTTGCGCCCGAGTATGACAGACGCTGGTTGCGCTCCACGGCGTTGTTGTCAATGTGGTAGCGACCGTCGAGCGCGTAGCGGCGTAGCCTTGGCCACAGCTTGTAGACGTAGTCAAGAGCCTTGCCCATGGGATCGGCCGGGGTACACTGCAAGTGCACCGCCTTCATCACCCCTCCATAGCGTACATCAGGGGCAATGCTTTCGCGGTGCGCTCCGCGGCTGTCTTTTCGGCGCTCGCGCCCTCGGCTCGAAGGTTAGCCTCGAGAGTGTAGAGGAGGTCAATCCATTTCACCGCCTTTGCAGCAAGTTTATTCAAGCCGATTGTAATGCATCACGTAACTGTCCCGTTCCCAGTGGAGGTGCTTCATTTGCTGGTGCGTGCGCCCCACAAACCCGTACACGCCGCGTTGGTCGGGGCCAGTCCGGTGTTTCTCACATGGCCTCACATTCCGTTCACACCCATGCGTATGTTGCTCGGATGTCGCGACATCAGAAAGCTGTCGCTTTCGTTGAGATTGGACATTGGCTTATCTTTTTTTGATGCAAAGTTCGGTCTCAGCAAGGGCTACCGCAAGTCGGCTTGTTACGGATGGGTATCCACCAACAGGAAACAAGTGTGAGGCTAACACCATTCAAAGGGTGTTAGCCTCACACTTCATTTATACCCGTATGTGGCTACGCCGTCAAAACTGGCGTTCTCGCCTTAGGGATTTGCCGTCGCATATAAGAGGCAACGCAAATTTCAGATGTAGTTCGAGCAGGTCGGGGTCAATGTAATAGGCTTTGAGAGCCGCCGAACGGGGATACTTGTGAAAGAAGGGGTCGAACGCTTCATAAAGCTTTATGCTCTCGATCGAGGGAGATTTTGTCAGGACATCGTGGTAGTACAATATACGCTCAAGGATGCGCGGCAATACCTTAACACCGGTTTTTCCGTTAGCAAACTTCACTGCGGCCACTATGCGCGGCGTTACGTCGGCTTGTTGCTCCATCTGCTCTCTGCGGTTCAACTTTATGTTGCGATGCGAAACCTGCACATTCAGCCCCAACGTACGGTTGGCAATATCCATAAAGAAGTGGAATATCTTCCCATGCGGCTTATCGTCTTCCATTTTGTTGTAAACAATGTGATAGTGAATCATTTCGTGCACAATCACGTCGTCAAGCAGTTCAGGCGGCATTTCGTAGCGATTAGTGATGTGAATCACGAAGCGGCTCTTCACGCCTTTGTGTTCGCGGAAAGTAAACCTTCCCAAATA
>CAVGTD010000098.1:0-5597 GCA_963632215.1 Clostridiales bacterium | reverse complement strand
AACTTTCTACGAGCTCAACGCGTTGAGTAAGGCGCAAGTTATAATTTGCTGCCTTAGAAAATTACGGAAGGCTTATGTTTTCGATTGTGGCCTCAATGCGCTAAAGCTTATGTGGCCGTGGGTCCAATGAATTGTTTTGCAAATGGTCAAACTGCACACCTTAGTAAACAGTTCGCGCCGGCGAGTCGGTTTTTGTACCGACACGCCGGCGCGAGGATTGTGGATGGTGTGGAGTGCGTTATTTGCAGCAGCTGCCGTTGCTCTTTTCGCAAGTGCTTTTGGCTTCAGCCTTTTCGGCTTTCTTGCAGCAGCCTCCCTGGCTTTTGCAGCAACCCGCCTTCTTGGTGGTGTCGGCTTTCTCGGCCTTGCAGCAACCGGCCTTTTGGGCCTGTTCGCTGCTCTTCTTGCAGCAACCCTGCTTCTGAGCGCTGCACGAACCGGTGCAACCGGCCTTTACTTCCTTGGCGGAGTAGTTGATCTTGGTGAAAGCAGCGTAGATGGCGTCGGCTGAAACCTTGTCGGCGTCGTACTTGATGGTTACGGTCTGCTTTTCCACGTTCGTCTGAATGTCTTTCACACCCTTCACGAACTTCAGTCCGTTCTTGATTTTCTTTTCGCAGTTTTCGCAGTGCATCTGCGGTGTGGTCGTTACCACGAGCGTCTTGATGTCCTTGGCAAATGCCACGGAGAAACTCAGCACGAGGCCGAGGAGGAGAAAAAGATAACGTTTCATAGTGGTTTGTGTTGTGTTAGTTTGATTTAGTGCGTTGTATGAAAATCGTGTTGCGGCTTTCAGAGCCGTTTTCGTCCGGCACGGAGCGAATTGCTCACCACGCTGACGCTACTCAGCGCCATGGCGGCGCCCGCAATCATGGGGTTGAGCATAAAGCCGCAGAGGGGGTAGAGAATGCCGGCGGCGATGGGCACGCTCACCACGTTGTAGATGAAAGCCCAAAAGAGGTTCTCGCGGATGGTTCGTGTGGTGATGCGCGAGAGACGTAGCGTTTGAGCCACTTTGTGGAGATCGGGCGAGAGAAGCGTCACCTGCGCCGTTTCGATGGCGATGTCGCTTCCGCTTCCCATGGCGATGCTCAGGTCTGCTGCCGCCATGGCAGCGCTGTCGTTGATGCCGTCGCCCACCATTGCCACGTGGTGACCCTCCGCTTGCAGCTTCCTTATATAAGAAGCCTTGTCGGCCGGCATGGCTCGCGCTGAAACATGTGCGATGCCCGCTTCCGTGGCCACGGCATGGGCTGTAGTTTCGCTGTCGCCCGTGAGCAGATGGACGGCAATGCCCATCGCTTCGAGTTCTGCCACGGCGCTGCGTGCGCCCGCCTTTGTGCGGTCTGCTATGGCCATGGCCGAAACCACTGTGCCGTTTGCCGCCAAAGAGATGAGCGTGGCCGTGGAGTCGCTGTGCGCACGGAGAAAGTCGTCCACTTCGGGAAGGAGCGGGTAGGAGCGCGATGCCATTTCTTCGGGCGAAGCCACGAGGAAATCCGTCGCCCCGATGCGTCCGCCGAGGCCTTTGCCTGGCAAATTTATGAAATTAAGCACATTCTCCGTGGGCGTTTCTTTCAAATAAATGCTAACGGCCTCCGCCAACGGGTGCTGACTGGGTGCTTCGAGCGAGGCCCAGGCGCGGCGCCAGCGCTCGGCGTCGGCGGGAGCGCCGTTGGAGGGAATGGCATATACGCAGGCCGTCACTGCCGGGTGGCCTTCCGTGAGCGTTCCTGTCTTGTCGAGCACCACGGTGTCGACGGTGCGCCCCGTTTCGAGGCTTGCCGCGTCCTTTACGAGCAGTCCGTGGCGCGCTCCTTGGCCAATGCCTACGATGATGGCCGTGGGTGTGGCGAGTCCGAGCGAGCAGGGACATGCCACCACCAGTACGCTCACCATGGCAAGCAGTCCGCGCACCAGTCCGTCCGTTGGTGCAAGCACGAGCCACGCTGCCAGACTCAGCAGCGCTACGCCGATGATGACCGGGACGAATACCGCCGCTATGCGGTCCACAAGATTCTGCACGGGCACCTTGCTGCCCTGTGCTTCCTGCACCATGCGGACAATTTGCGCGAGGAGCGTGTCGCTCCCCACGTGTTCGGCGCGCACGGTGAGTGCACCTTGTCCGTTGACTGTGCCCGCATGCACCTTCGCCCCCGTAGTCTTTGCCACGGGAAGCGGTTCGCCGCTGATCATGCTCTCGTCTACGGCACTTTCGCCGCTCACCACGCAGCCGTCTGCCGCTATGCGTTCGCCGGGGCGCACGAGGAGCGTGTCGCCGGAGGCGAGGAGAGAGAGCGGCACCGTTTGCTGTGTGCCGTCGGTAGCGAGTCGTACCACTTCTTTAGGTTGAAGTCCCATGAGCGAGCGCACGGCAGCCGACGTGCGGCGCTTGGCGCGTGCTTCGAAGAGTCGGCCGGTGAGGATGAAAGCCGTGACCACTCCGGCAGAGTCGAAGTAAAGTGCCGGCTTCAGGCCGCGTGTGGTGAAGAACTGCGGGAAGAAGAGGTTGAAACAACTGAAGAGAAACGCCACACCCGTGCTGAGCGCCACGAGCGTGTCCATGTTCGACGTGCCGTGGCGCAGCAGTCGCCAGGCATTGGCGAAAAATTCGCGTCCGAACTTCCAAAGCGAGAAAGCTGCGAGGAGGAAGAGGAGGAACTCTTGTCCGCTGAAGAGCTTCGGCACAAGGCTCAGCACCAGCAGCGGCACTGCCACAGCCACAGCCCCTATGGCGCGACGGCGCAGAAGGGCATAACGCGCGGCAAAGGCGCGGTCGGCCTCTTCCGCAGCGCTGGTAAACGAAGGCGCCGAAGCCGTGGAAGCGTTAGCGCCTGAAGTTTCGGTTTTCTCCTCGCAGGGCAGCTCACGGTCCGTGCGTAGCGTGAAGCCCATGCGGCTCACGGCGCTTTGGAGCATGGCAGGCGTGCAGCGCGCCTCGTCGAAGCGCACTTCAGCCGTGTTCATGGGCAGATTGACGTTTACGTCTTCCACGCCCTCCACGCTACGGAGCGCTTTCGCCACGTGGGCAGCGCACGACGCGCAGCTCATGCCCTCTACGGGATATTTCGCTTTCATGCTCAGTTCATATTTTTCCTAAGTTAAAACGTAATCCGGCATACACCATCGCGCCGTGAACGGGCCCCCAGACTTGCGTAGCGTCGAAGCGCTCGCTCCAGGGGTTGTGGGCGTTGAGGATGGGAAGTTTCTGGCGGTAATTTGTGAGGTTCTCGCCGCCCACATAGATTGAGCAGTGGCGGAACCACCGCGTCACCTGTGCGTTCAGTCCTGCGTAGGCAGGAAAGCGTGCGTCGGCTGTCGTTTGGTCTGTGCCCTCTATGTAGTGGAGCGGCAAGCGTCCGCCGCCGTTGAGTGTGGCGGTGACATCGAATTGCCAGAGTTCGAGCGGCGTTTTGTACGACGCGGTGAGGAGCGCCTTGTAGCGACTCGTCAGCGGGCGTTCGCGGAGTTTTCCGCCCGAGGTTTGCCGCACGTGATTGTAGCGGTAGGCAGCGGTGAGCGTCATGCCGCGGAAGAGTGTGTAGGTGGCTTCGAGTTGGGCCGTGTGGGAGAACGACCGGCCGTTGACATCGGCTATGCGAAACGTTGTGACGTCGGCGTCCATGTCCACTGCCGTTTGGTGGAGAAAGTGTGTGTAGAAATAGTCTGCGCTGAGGTCGAGGATGTGTCCGAAGAGTCGAATTTTGAAGTTTGCGCTCGCCCCGTAGTTCCACGCTTCTTCCTGCGAGAGCGTGCCCAGTTCCACGCGGCGGCCCGAGGCGAGGAGGTAGTTGTACTCTGCAAGCGGATGGACCGTTCGGTAGCCTTTTCCAGCCGAGAGTCGGAAGCTGACGCTGTGGCTTGGTGCGTATTTGACGTGGAAACGTGGTGTGACGAACGTGCCGTAGAGCGAACTGTGGTCGGCGCGCACGCCGCCCATGAGTATGAGTGCGTCGTTGAGGTTGTAGGTGTATTGAGCATAAGCGCCCGGCACCGTCTCTTTCTCTTTGAGCGGAGTGAGGGACGCGTCGTTGTGGGCGAGGCGGTAGCTCTGGTCGAGATAGTCGTGGTTGAGGCTGAGACCTGCCGAGAGACTGTGACGCTTCGTGAAGTTAGTCTCAAAAAGAAGTGAGGCATAACCCTCCTTTTCCGTCACGTCGTAGGCGCGGTGACCATAGGAAGCGTCGGCGTCGTGCCATGCTCCGGAGAGAATGAGCGCGAGGTTTGTGCCATGTTCGGGGTTGAGCACGAAAGCGTTCTTCATGAACGCGTCGTAGCGGTGCGTGTTGATGCCGATGAGGTAGCGTTCGGTGCCTTCGTGCAGATGGGCGTGAGCCGTTTGGCCTCCGCTGCGCTTCTCGCCCAGTGCGTTCACTGCGGCCTGGAAGATGTAGCGTTCGCCCATCCATGCCCAGCGGTTCTGAAGGTGGTACTGTCGCACGTTGGCCTTGTCGAGAAATCCGTCGTGCGTCTCGTCGTGGTGCGAGAAGGCATCTTCGTAGTGGGCGAGTATGGCGGTGGAGAGCTTTTCGCGCAGGTGGACGTTGCCTGCCACGTTGGCTTCGATGCGGCTCTTGCTGTCGCCGTAGAGGTTTACTTCGAGCGAAGGGTCGGTCTGCGGCTTGAGATATTCTACGTTGATTTGGCCGGTGATGCTCTCGTAGCCGTTCTTCACGGAAGCCGCGCCCTTCGACACTTGAATGCTCTGCATCCACGGTCCGGGCACGTAGCCGAGCGAGTAGGGCGCTGCGGCACCGCGGAAGGCGGGCACGTTTTCGGTGAGCATCTGCACGTACGAACCGGAGAGGCCGAGGAGCTTGATTTGGCGTGCGCCGGTGGCGGCATCGGTGTAGCTCACGTCGACGGAAGGGTTGGTGGTGAAACTTTCGCCGAGGTTGCAGCAGGCAGCTTTGAAGATTTCCTGCCTGTTGAGGGTGAAGCCGTTCATTGCGCCGTCCAGTCGGCTCACGGCTTTGCGTTTTGCGCTGACGCCGGCCTCGTGAAGACTTTGCTCTGCGCCTTCGGCAGCCACGGAGTCGGGCAGCTGCGCTTCGGGACTTTGGGCCAGGAGCGGCGCGGTGCCGAGCAGCGCAGCGAGGGTGAGGAGTGCTGTGCGGCGGCTATGGGGAAGAGGATGTTTCATCGGAGTTGAAGAAAAAAAACTTTGCATCTGTTGTTTACGGATGCAAAGGTACGGCGTGTGGGTGCGACGGGCGTTACACTATTCTGCGGGAGTGTTGCACAATTGCGGGGGCAAGTACATATGCGATACTTTCTTTTATACCTTTTCGGGGGTAATTACGGAATATATTTGTAGCTTTGCAACCGAAAGGGTATAAAACGCTATAATTCTATGAGCAACAATTTATCGAAATACATTAAGGAAATGCGCCGTCAATGTCAATTGACGCAAGTGGATTTGGCAGAGAAGTCAGGTGTAGGACTTCGGTTTGTGCGTGAGTTGGAACAAGGCAAACCCACGCTTCGTCTAGACAAGGTGAACCAAGTGCTTGCACTTTTTGGAAAGGAAATGGGACCTGTAGATGCCCCGCGTGATTTGGACATAGAATAGAACATATATGAAGCAGGGTAAAATA
>CAVGTD010000097.1:0-5604 GCA_963632215.1 Clostridiales bacterium | reverse complement strand
GGCTTTGCGGGGCGTTGCCCCTTTATTAGAGAGCTGCCCCGTCAGGGCGCAAACGAATGTGTCCGGGCGAGTACCCAGGGTGACGGCACTTTGTGCCTCTGCCCTGGGCTATGGGGAGCTGCCCCTTTGGGGCGCGGTTTGCGGACATTGTCGTGGAAATTTTACACCACAAATATTCGCATTTTGAACACCCTACCTGCAAGGGCAAAAGTAAGTGTTTGCTTTAACTGCCGCCCTTACAGGGCGCAAACTTCATCCACGTAGTACCCAGGGCGATGCCCTAGGCTAGGGACGTTAAGGCTTTCAGCCTTTGGCAAAATACCACTTACGGCATTCATCGCATTGAATGTCCCGTTTTGTTTTTTACTTCTTAATGATTTTGTAGCCGATGCCGTTCTGGCTCTTCACCACGTAGGTGCCGGCTGCGAGTTGCTGTACGGGGATGGTCAGCGAGCCGTCGGTTCCGGCCACGGCCTGGGCTGCCTTCTGTCCGCTGAGGGAGTATACGGTTACTGCCTCACCTGCTGCAAGACCCTTTGCGCTGAGCGCACCGTTCTGGCAACTGAACACCACCTTGCCCTGTGCGCCATCCTTGTGCGAGTTTACCACTTCGTTGACGGCTGTCTGAACATCGTCCTCGAAGTACATGCGCTGCACTTCGGTAAAGGTATAAGTAAGGGCATCTGAACCTGCGGCTACGATAACCAGGTTGTCGCCGTCGAACTCTACTCGGGGGGCTTGCGTGAATGCGAAGCTCACTGTGTTGCCCGAACGGAGCAGTACGGTTACGCCGGGGCCTTCGCCGGCCTGTGCGCCAAAGGAGCAGAGGGCAAAAAGACCTGCGAGCAACCAGTTGCGTTTGCTTTTCAACATAATGTTTAGGTGTTTAATGGGTTATTTGTTCTGATTTTCAATGCAAAGTTAGTCGTTATCCTTGTTTTGCCGCCACGAAATGTAAAAAAACACTCCCGGCAAACGCCAATATGGCTTATTTTGCCGGAAGTGCTTCAATATATTAAGGTGTATTTGCGCTTACGCTTCGCTCTCGTGTTCCTCGATGAGTTTCTTCTGCAAGTCGGCCGGAACGAGTTCGTAGCTGGCGAACTTCATGATAAACGAGGCGCGTCCGCCCGTCAGGGAACTTAGCGAGGTGGAGTAGCTCGACATTTCCTTCAAGGGAACTTTCGCCTGGAGCTTCTCGTAGCCGTTTTCACTGCTCATGCCCACAATCAGGCCGCGGCGGCCCTGCAAGTCGCTCATCACGTCGCCCATCTTGTCGGCCGGGACGAACACTTCCACGTCGTAGATGGGTTCGAGAATCTTCGGACCTGCCTCCTTGAACGCTTGGCTGAACGCGTTGCGCCCGGCGAGCATAAAGGAGAGTTCGTTGGAGTCGACCGGGTGCATCTTGCCGTCGTAGACCACCACGCGCACGTCGCGGGCGTAGCTGCCGGTGAGCGGTCCTTGCTCCATACGGCTCATGATGCCCTTGAGGATGGCGGGCATGAAGCGCGCGTCGATGGCGCCGCCCACCACGGAGTTGATAAACACGAGCTTGCCGCCCCATTCCAGGGGTATCTCTTCCTTGCTCTTCATCGTGACGCGGATTTCCTGGCCGCCGAACTTGTAAACCGCTGGGTCGGGCATGCCGTCGCTGTACGGCTCTACAACGAGGTGCACCTCGCCAAACTGCCCTGCGCCGCCGCTCTGCTTCTTGTGGCGGTAGTCGGCTCGCGCCGGCTTGGTAATCGTTTCGCGGTAGGGGATGCGCTGCTCGTAGAACTCCACGGGTATTTTGTCGAGGTTCTCAAGCCGCCACTTCAACGTGCGGAGGTGGAACTCGCCCTGTCCGTGCACGAGAATCTGGCGCAGTTCCTTGCTCTGCTCCACCACCCACGTGGGGTCTTCCTGCCGCATGCGGTTGAGCGCGGACATCATTTTTTCGGTGTCGGCCTCGTTGACGGCGCGGATGGCACGGGTATATTTCGGGTTGGGGTACTTTACGAAGTTGAAACGGTTGTCGCAGTCTTTTCCGTTGAGCGTGTTTCCCGTGCGCACGTCCTTGAGTTTCACGGTGCAGCCAATGTCGCCGGCTTGCAGCTCCGTCACCTTTTCGCGGTTTGCGCCGGAGCATACAAACAACTGGGCGATGCGTTCCTTCGAACCGCGGTCGGCGTTGGTCAGGTCGTCGCCCTCATGGAGCGTGCCGCTCATCACCTTGAAGTACTGCACTTCGCCGATGTGCGGCTCCACGCCCGTCTTGAAAAAGTAGATGGAAAGGTCGCCCGAGGGGTCGGGCTTCACCTCCTCGCCGCGGGTGTTGTGTACCTTGGGCATTTCGTCGACAAACGGCACAACGTTGCCGAGGAACTCCATGAGGCGGCCAACGCCCATGTTCTTGGACGCGCAAACGCAGAACACGGGGAAGATGCTCCGCGTGACCATTCCCTTGCGGATGCCCTCGCGCATTTCGTCCTCGGTGAGGTGTTCCGTTTCGAAGAACTTTTCCATCAGCCCCTCGTCGTTTTCCGCGGCGGCTTCCACCAGGGCTTTGTGCATGGCTTCCGCCTTTTCGGTTTCGCTCTCGGGGATGTCCTCCACGATGGGTTCGCCGCCGTCGGGATTCCACCGCAGCTGCTTCATCAGTATCACGTCGATAAGGGCGTTGAACGCCTCGCCCGTCTGCACGGGATATTGCACGGGTACTGCTTTCTGCCCGTAAACGGCTTGCAGGTCGTCTACCACAGCGTCATAGTCGCAACCGTCCGTATCGAGCTGGTTTACAAGGAATATGACGGGCTTATTTAGTTTTTCGGTATAGCGGAAATGGTTTTGCGTTCCCACTTCCGGACCAAACTGCCCATTGATGAGGAGCAACGCCGTATCGGTCACGTTGAGCGCCGTCAGAGCCGCGCCCACAAAGTCGTCCGACCCCGGGCAGTCGATGATATTTAGCTTCTTGCCGTTCCATTCTGTGTGGAACACTGTCGAAAATACGGAATAGCCATAGTCCTGCTCAACGGGAAAATAGTCCGACACCGTGTTTTTTGCCGTAATTCGTCCGCGACGTTTGATTTGACCACTTTCAAAGAGCAAAGCCTCTGTGAGCGTGGTCTTGCCTGAGCCGTCATTGCCAAGGAGCGCAATGTTTTTGATCTCATGAGAATTGTATACTTTCATGGCTGTTGTGTTTTTCAAAGCGGCTTCCGGCGTGCGCGTCTACCGCAGTATGGGCAAACGAGCAGAAATTGTTTTTCATGTGGTATTCAACGGAATGCCGCTTTGTGATTTAAGTTTTTATTAAAGGCAAAAGCGCAATGCCGTGCGGCGGTGAGAAAAGGGGACGGCGCACGGCAAAGCGCGGCGGAGGGACGCTTCTCTCCTTGCATTGCGAAATTTACACGCTATTTGCCGCCTCGCAATGCTTGCCCCTTATGTTGTACAGCAGAGTTTGCAAACTTTATACTAAAAACGTGCGCTATTCGGCTTTTCCCCGAGCCAGCCGTCGCTGTCCCCGGGGTAGACAAAACTTTCCCCGAGGTAGTTGATAAATACTTGCAAGCGACAGATTGAATACTTGCAAGTATTCAATCTGCTTCTTGCCAAGTATTCAATATGCTTCTTGGCAAGTATTTATCAACAGCCTCGGGGATAAGAACGAATATGCGCCGCACGGGCGCAACGGGGCGGCGCGGATTATTCCAGGCAGCCTATGATGTCGTGCACGTCGGCCACGCCGTGGGCGTCGAGCCAGGCGTTTATTCCGTCAATCACCTTCACGGTAGTAGTGGGGTCGATGAAGTTGGCCGTGCCAATCTCCACGGCGGTCGCCCCGGCCATGAGAAACTCGATGGCATCCGTGGCGTTCATGATGCCGCCCAGGCCCACGACGGGAATCTTCACGGCCTTCGCCACCTGCCACACCATACGCAGGGCCACGGGCTTTACGCACGGGCCGCTCAGTCCGCCCGTGCCGATGCTAAGGCGCGAGCGTCGTTTCTCCACGTCGATGCTCATGCCCATAAGGGTGTTGATGAGCGACACGCTGTCCGCGCCCTCGGCTTCCACGGCCTTGGCAATCGAGGCAATGTCGGTGACGTTGGGCGAGAGCTTGACGATAAGCGTCTTGTGGTAGGCGCGGCGTACGGCCCGCACCACGCTGGCAGCCCCCTCGCACGTCACGCCAAAGGCCATGCCGCCGCTCTTGACGTTGGGGCAGGATATGTTCAGCTCGATGGCGGGTATTTTCTCCAGCTCGCCAATGCGCGCGGCGCACTCGGCATAGTCTTCGGGCGAAGAGCCTGAGACGTTGACCAGCACCTGGCTGTCCACGTCCTTCAGCTGGGGATAGATGTGCTGGCAGAAGTAGTCGACGCCCTTGTTTTGGAGTCCTACGCAGTTGAGCATGCCCGAGGGCGTTTCGGCCATGCGCGGATAGTCGTTGCCCTCGCGCGGATGGAGCGTAGTGCCTTTCACGATGAAGCCCCCCAGACGGTTGAGGTCGATGAAGTCGGCAAATTCCAGGCCGTAGCCGAATGTGCCGGACGCGGTGAGAACGGGGTTTTTCAGTTGCAGAGCCCCTATGTTTACGTTTAGTTGAGCCATGACAAATCTTCGGTGTTAAATACAGGACCTTCCTTGCAGACGCACAGGTTGCGCCCGTCGGCCATTTTCTCTACGCAGCAAAGGCAAGCGCCAAGGCCGCAGGCCATGAGGTTTTCGAGCGAGGCCTCGCAAGGCACGCCGGCACTCTTCGCCCAACGGGCCACGGCGGCCATCATGGGCTTGGGACCGCACGTCGACACTTGGTCAAAGCGTTCGGACAGGAGTACGCTGTGATTGGTCACGAAGCCCTTTTCGCCCTTTGTGCCGTCCTCGGTGGTGACGTGTACCGGACCGTACTGCTCGAAGAGGTCGAGCTGCATGAGGTCGGCCGCGCTTCGTCCGCCAAGGAGGAACACGGGTTCGCACCCCACCTCTTTGAGCGTTTTGCCGAAGTAGAGCAACGGGGCTGTGCCCACGCCGCCGCCGACAAGCAGCACGCGGCGGCCGTCAGCGGCCGGCACGGTGAAACCGTTGCCCAAGGGAAAGACGCAATTGAGGGTGTCGCCCGCCGCGAGCTGTTCGAGGCGGCGAGTGCCGTCGCCCACGGCGTGGACGAGCAGCCAGAGTTCGTTGCGGTCGTAGTCTACGAAATTAACCGATATGGGGCGGCGCAGAAACGTGGCCGGCGAGCCGTCCACCCGCACCTCGACAAACTGCCCCGGCACGATTTCGGGCAGCAGTCCCTCGCAGGGGGTGAGTTTGAGCAATACATAACCCTCGCGCGGCAGAAGTGCTTCCTTCACGCGGAGGTCCTTTACGTATTTCTTCATGTAAAAGCTGTTGTAGGGATTGTTAGTGTTGTTTACCTCACAAATGTACGGAAAACTTCGCGCCGCGCCTTTTTGGCAAGCGGAATACGAGCGACAAGACAGAATGTGAGGAAAAAACCGAGGAAACATTTTGCCAGTAAGCAAAGAATGCGTACTTTTGCACTGCTTTTGGAAAAACAACGGGCGCTTAGCTCAGCTGGTTCAGAGCGTCTGCCTTACAAGCAGAGGG
>CAVGTD010000096.1:0-5728 GCA_963632215.1 Clostridiales bacterium | reverse complement strand
GCTCCGCCTTCTCGTCGAAGCCGAAAAGCCACGCCACCACGCTGGCCGGGAACTCGCGGAGCGTTTTGTTGTAGCTCTCCGCCGCTTGTCGCCGCTGCTGCTGGGCCGCTTGAAGCCGCCGGACCGTCTCCTGCTGCGAGAGGCGCAGTTCGGCAGTGTCCTCGTCGGCAGAATCCTGCGGCAGTGCGGCGGCCACGGCGAGCATGCTGTCGATGCGCTCGGCCTGTGTGCGCTGCGCTTCGGCGATGCGGGCGGCGGTGGCCGCCTTTTCCTCTTTGGCCACAAGGGCGTTGTAGGTGGTGAGTGTGCCGAAAGCGGCCGCAAGCACTATTACGCCGGCTATGAGCAGCAGGATGGGGCTTTTCTTCATGGTGACGGAGGGTGTTTGGGCGGCGAGGGCGGCTCTTGGCGCGCCGTGTGGCGCAGGGGTTGCGCGCTCGCTTTGTTTATAGGTAGTGCAAAGTTACTTTTTTCTCCGTAAATTTGCGGCAAAAGTTTGCAAGCTCCTCTGATTTATGGGAACTTTGCGAGCAAACTAAACTTACGCATTACAGTATGGCACGTTATAACCACCCCGAACCATTCCTGCGCCGCCTCTCCCTGACGGGCGCGTTTCTTTGCGTCTGCCTGTGGGTTTTGGCACAGGCACCGGCCGGCTATTACAGCGGAGCGAAGGGCAAAAGCGGCAAGGAACTGAAAACGGCCCTTTACGAGAAGATTGCCGCCCACAAGGAGCGCAGCTACTCGCAGCTGTGGGACGATTTCGAGACAACCGACTTGCGCCCCGACGGCAAAATATGGGACGTTTACTCCAACGCGACGAGCTACCTGCCCCTGCTCGGACGCGCCGGCAATTTCAAGAAGGAGGGCGACTGCTACAACCGCGAGCACTCGTTCCCGAAAAGCTGGTTTGGCGGCGACGATGACGAGGCTGTCTATACAGACCTTTTCCACATGTACCCCACCGACGGATACGTGAACAGCCGGCGCGGCAACTACCCCTTTGGCGAGACTGAGGGGGAGATCTATAAGTCGAACGGCGGCTTTTCAAAGCTCGGTCTCTCGACGGTGGAGGGCTACGAGGGCATAGTTTTTGAGCCGGCGGACGAATACAAGGGCGACTTCGCCCGTTCTTACTTCTACGTGGCCACGGCCTACGAGAACCGCATCGCCTCGTGGAGCAGCGACGCGCTGGCCGGCAACGCCTATCCGGCATACCAGGACTGGACCGTGACGATGCTCCTGCGATGGGCCGCCGATGACCCCGTGAGCCAAAAGGAGATTGACCGCAACAACGCCATCTACGGCATTCAGGGCAACCGCAACCCGTACATCGACTTTCCCGGACTGGAACAGTACGTATGGGGCGAAAAGTCGACCACGGTTTTCGACCCCGACAACTATACGGCGGCCGTGCACGAGGCGACGACTGCAGTGAAACCCGCTGCCGCTCAAAAGGGCGTGTACGACATGGGCGGCCGGCGACTGCGCCGCCGAAACAGCCAGGCGGTTTGCGCCACCGAGGGGCTGCCCCGGGGCGTTTACGTGGTTGACGGCAAAAAAGTGGTGGTGAAGTAAATCTTCAACGCATCGCTCGCTTTTAATTTGAATATCAACATAAAGGCAACGGACCGGAATAGGTAAATGCGCCATGGGGCGCAGCCTTTTCAGTCCGTTGCCTTTTTCGTTTGTTATCGCTTGGAGCGTTCGCTACACGAGCATGATGCCCGTGTAGACGCGGCCCGAGCGGATGCCCTCCTTGCGGGCAGAGAAAAACGTGTCGGAGTGCGAGTAGGTGCTGACGCCCGCAATCTGAATGTTCTGCAACCCTACGCCGCACTCCTCGAGCTGCAGTGCGTTGGCCGCCCAGAGGTCCACGTGGGGCTTTGGCCACGACGGCTGGCGCAGAACCACGCTCTCGGGGAAACCGGCCCGGGCAAACTCCGCCGCCACCTCTTCGCCCACCTCGAAATCGTCGGGCGAAATGCTCGGGCCTATCACCGCCCGGCAGTCCTCAGCCCTCGTGCCGTAAGCCTCGGCCATGGCGAGAATGGCGTGGCGGACAATGCGCTTCACCGTGCCACGCCACCCGGCATGGACGGCGGCTACGGAGGCCGTTACGGGGTCGGAAATAAGCACCGGCACGCAGTCGGCCGTCGACACGCCGATGCATTGCTGCGGCAGGTTGGTGATGAGCGCGTCCACCTCGTTGAGCCTCGCCTCGCGCTCCTCCCGGCTGGCGGCTACGAGCTGGCTGTCCACCCGCGCCACGTTTGCCGTATGCGTCTGGCGGGGCAGCCAGAGCTGCTCCTGGCCGATGCGCAGCTCTTGGCAGAGCCATTCGCGGTTTCGGCTGACGCGTTCGGGATCGTCGCCGCAATAGTGCGTCACGTTGAAGGCGGCGTAGCTGCCCATGGCCGCCGCCTCGCCGCCGCTGAGCGGCAGGGGCGAAAGCCGCGTGGTGGAAAACGCCCGCACGCCGGGGGCGATGGAGTAGGAGAGGAGGGTTTCGTTCATGTCGTTTCGCTTGTTTAGGCCGCCGTTTTCCCGTTTCAATCCGCTGGCTTCCCGTTCGCGCAAGGTGGCTTGCCGTTCGTGCAACGGGGCTTGTTGATAAATACTTGTCAAGGAGCATATTGAATACTTGGCAAGTAGACGATTGAATACTTGCCAAGAAGCAGATTGAATACTTGCAAGTATTCGATGACTAGCTCGGAGATAATTTTCACTACCCCGGAGCTACGAACGGCCAGGCGGCGGCCCGTAAGTTTTGGCTGCAAAGTTAACGAAAAAGGGGCGCGCCCGTTTGCCATTTCGGGCGGAATGAGTATATTTGCAACGCATTTGCGGCAGTAGCTCAGTTGGTAGAGCATGAGCTTCCCAAGCTCAGGGTCGCGGGTTCGAGCCCCGTTTGCCGCTCCATCAGGCAAAGCCTTGCGCTTCCGTTCCTCCCCGGAAGCGTAGTTCGTTATCGGGAGGCCCTGACAACGGGCAAGGCATAAACCGCCGGTGATTTTTCGACGTTATGACAATCGTGCTGTGGGCATTGACAGTTATCATGTTCGTTGGTTTACTGCTAAACGCAACCGAACCCCTCAACCGCATAAACAGAGCCGCGGTAGCAGTGTTTATGGGGGTGATTTGCTGGCTCATCTACATTGTCAACGCCCACGACTTCGTTTTGGGAATCCACCCGGCCGACTTCAACGCTTTCGCGGAAAAGCAAGGCGCGGCGGCGGGCTTCAAGGATTTCATTGCATCGAAACTTTTCTTTAAATACGTGGTGAAGAGCGCGAACATCGCCTTTTTCCTCTTCGCCACCACGTGCATTGTCGAAGTACTCAACAACAACGGCTGCTTCGACTTCCTCGGCGAATGGCTCAAAACGCGCCGGCCGCGCAAGCTGATGTGGCTGCTGGCGTTCTTCACGTGCCTCGTTTCGGCCAACCTCGACAACCTCGTCACCGTTATCCTTGTGCTGTCCATCCTCCACCCCCTGCTGCAAAGCGAAAAGCAGCGGCGCATTTACGGCGTGGTGGTGGTTTTGTCGGCCAACTGCGGCGGAGCGGTTTCGGTGATTGGCAACATCACATCGCTCAAGCTGTGGAACGACGGCTTGGTGACTCCCTCCGTTTACTTCCTCACGCTCGTGCTGCCCGTGCTGGCGGCTCTGGCCACGATGCTCCTCATGCTGTCCAGGCAACTGCCCAACCGCGTGGAGCTTGCGCTCGACCGCTTGCCCTACCGCGGCGACGACACCGTGATGAGCCGTCCGCAAAGGCTCTTGCTGCTTGCCGTGGGCATCGGCGGGCTGTGGTTTATCCCCAGCTTCCACCGCCTGACGCTCATGCCGCCCTTTGTGGGCGCGCTGTGCGTGCTTGCGCTCGTGTGGATGATCAACGAACTCTGCAACCGCCAGCTGCTCGGCAGCGACAAGATGGTTCTGCGCCGGCTGCCCATGGCCCTGCAATACGGCAACTTGCAAAACGTGCTTTACTTCGTGGGGCTGACGTTCATGTTCGGCGCACTGACCGAAACGGGTCTCTTCGAAAGCGTGGGCAACTGGGTGGCCGCAAATCTGGGCAACACGTACATTGTGGGGCTTGTCTCCGCCGCTCTCTCGGCCTTGTTCGGCCACGTGCCGGCCCTGCTCGGCATGACCGACGTGCTGAGCCAAGGCGCGGGGTGGGGGACGGCCTCCGCCACCGACGGCGCACTCTGGCCCGTGCTGAGCTACTGCACCACAATGGGCGGCATGGTGCTGCTCTCGGGCAGCATTTCGGGCCTGCTGCTCATGCGCATGGAGAGCGTGAGCATAGGCTGGTTTCTGCGCCACGTAGCCCCGAAGGTTTTGGCGGGCTTCGCCGTCGGCTTCGTCGTGCTGGCTCTTGTGACGGAGAGCATCGCTCGAATGCAGTAAACAATTGAATATCAAACACAAAACATAGAAAGGCTATAGTAATGAGTAAAATCAGATGCGTAGGCGTGCTTACGTCAGGCGGCGACGCGCCGGGAATGAATGCGGCCATCCGTGCCGTGACACGTAGCGGAATTTGCAACGGCTTCAAGGTGAAGGGCATTTACCGCGGTTACGACGGACTTATCAACGACGAGGTGAAGCCGTTCACCACCGAGGACGTGAGCAACATCATCCAGACGGGCGGCACCATCCTCCGCACGGCCCGCTCCAAGGAGTTCGAAACGCCGGCCGGGCGCAAAAAGGCGTATGAAACGCTCAAAAAGGAGTCGATCGACGCCCTGATTGTCATAGGCGGCAACGGCTCGCTCACCGGCGCGATGAAGCTGGCCGAGGAGTACGACTTCCCGTGCATAGGCCTGCCCGGAACAATCGACAACGACCTCTACGGCACCGACAGCACCATCGGCTACGACACTACGCTCAACACCATACAACAGTGCGTGGACAAAATCCGCGACACGGCCACCTCGCACGAGCGCATATTCTTCGTTGAGGTGATGGGCCGCGACGCCGGCTTCCTGGCGCAAAACAGCGCAATAGCCGCCGGCGCAGAAGCAGCCATCATCCCCGAGGACACCACGGGCAGCGACCAGCTCATTGAGTTTATGGAGCGAGGCATCCGAAAGAGCAAAAAGAGCTGCATCGTCATCGTGAGCGAAAGTCCCAAATGCGGCGCAATGTACTACGCGGAACGCGTGAAGAAGGAATATCCCAACTTCGACGTGCGCGTGTCCATCCTCGGCCACTTGCAGCGCGGCGGCTCGCCCTCGGCCCGCGACCGCATACTGGCCTCGCAGGTAGGCGTGGGCGCCATCGAAGCCCTCGTGCAGGGACAGCGCAACATCATGGTAGGCGTGCGCAACAACGAAGTGGTCTACGTCCCCTTCATCGACGCCATAGGCAAGCACAAGATGATGGACAAAAAGCTCATCAAAGTGCTCGACGAACTGAGCATTTAAGCAATCCCCAAACTGAGCCGACGGCGGACATCCACAAGCGGCGCCCGCCGTCGGCTCGGTTATTAAACGGCATTCTTCATGTGACAAATAATGAAAGTGAAAATGAAGGGTATGTTTGGTATTCGCATCTCGGCGTTAGCGCCACTACCGGTAAAGAACCTTTATGCAGGTTTGAGCCTTGGCGTTGGTCATGCTACCGAAAAGAACACATTTGGCTACACAAATGGCTTTTCTGCCAAACCTTACACCCAGTCGGGCGTTTATGGCAATGTCATGGCACGTGTAAAAT
>CAVGTD010000095.1:0-5797 GCA_963632215.1 Clostridiales bacterium | reverse complement strand
AAAACAAGTTGAACGACAATTTCGCCAAGAAGGAGTTTCAGGAATTGTGGAAGCGCATCAACCACAAGTACGCCTACACCGTGGACTTCGACAGCGAAGAGCTGACAGAGAAAGCCGTGGCTGCCATCAACAGGGAATTGGCGGTGACGCAACTCAGCTACGTCGTGACCCGTGGCGAACAGAAGGACGACACCACGCTCGACGACATGAAGAGTGGCTCCATGATGGTACAGGAGGAGACGGGAACGTACAGAGTGCGCACCGACATGGTGAGCAGCGTGAAATACGATCTCTTGGGCAAGATTGGTTCGGCTACCAAGTTGACCCGTAAGACCGTGGCAACCATACTCTCGAATATCATGCCGTCGAAGTTCGCCATGTACAAGGCTAATCCCGAGGAGTTTATCCGCAAGGTGAGCCGTCTCATCATGGAGCAAAAAGCCACCATCATCGTGGAACACATCAGCTACAACCAAGTGGAAGGCTCGTTTGACAGCGACATATTTACTCAAGAGAAGCACGCCACTATCGACCATGCCTTTGAGGGCAAGAAGAGCATCGTGGACTATGTGTTCACCGACAGTGACGGCGAAAGAGACTTTGCGGGCAACATCGACACGGCGAAGGAAGTGGCAGTATACGCCAAACTCCCGAAGGGCTTCCACATTCCGACTCCGGTGGGAAACTACTCTCCCGACTGGGCTATCGCATTCCAGGAAGGAACGGTGAAGCACATTTATTTCGTGGCGGAAACGAAGGGAAGCATGTCGAGCATGGACTTGCGCGAGATAGAGAAAGGCAAGATAGCCTGCGCCGAAAAACTCTTCGAGCAACTCTCCACCGCTAACGTAAAGTATGGCAAAGTGGATAGTTTCGACACGCTGATGGATATTGTGAGATAAAAATCGATGTGTTGTGAATTACCACCATATTATAGAATAAAAGCACACAAAAGAAGATGAGCACACAAGGCAGATACGTACGTTTCGACTGGGCGGTGAAGCGCCTGCTCCGGCAAAAGGCAAACTTCGGCGTTCTGGAAGGCTTCCTCACCGTTTTTCTCGGCGAGAAGGTGGAGGTGGTCGACATCCTTGAAAGCGAGGACAACCAGGAGGACATCGACGACAAGTTCAACCGCGTGGACATCAAGGCGCGCAACAGCAAGGGCGAGATAATCATCGTGGAGGTTCAGAACACGACGGAAGTGTTCTACCTTGAACGCATTCTCTACGGCGTGGCGAAAGCCATCACCGAGCACATCAACCTCGGCAACACGTACGAGGAGGTGAAGAAGGTGTACTCCATCAGCATTCTCTACTTCGACCTTGGGCAGGGCGACGACTACATCTACAAGGGGCAGAACCACTTTGTGGGCCTGCACACGAACGACGAACTGAAAATCACCACGAAAGAACGCGACACGATAGTACGCAAAGCCCCCGAGGAGGTGTTCCCCACGTACTACCTTATCCGCGTGAACAACTTCGACAAGGTAGCGGTGTCGCCCATGGAGGAGTGGATGCGCTACCTGAAAGAGGGCGTGGTGAGCGACACCCCGAAAGCCCCCGGACTGAAAGAGGTGCGCGACCGCTTGCAGTACTACTCCATGAGCAAGGAGGAACGCCACGCCTACGACGAACACATCAACGCCGTGATGATCCAAAACGACGTGATAGGCAACGCCAAGCGCGAGGGACTGGCGGAAGGCCGGGCAGAAGGGCGTGCTGAGGGTCGTGAAGAAGGGCGAGCCGAGGGGCGTGAAGAAGAACGCAAGGAAAACCTCAAAAGGCTTATGGACTCAGCCCGTTCCATGTTGGCCGACGGACTGAGCGCAGAGAAGGTGGCGCTTTATACCGGTCTGGCAAAGGAACAAGTGGAAGGGCTTCTTTGAGAGAGAGCCATCAGACGCAAAGGTGTCCGGCTTTGAGTGACGATGCAGTTATGCAGTCATTCAAAGCCGGACACTTTTGCCGTTTATTCAAAGTAGAAAGTAAGTATCACCATGCCCACGGTGGCGCGGTCGATGCTTTGCGTGTAGATGAGCTGCGACGGCTCGGTGATGTCGCGGCGGTTCTTTTGCAGCACGTTGCCCAGGCCGAAGCAGAATTTCAGTTCGGGGATGAACTTGAAGAAGGGCATGTAGAGGTCGCAGCCCATGCCCGCCTCGAGCATGAGGTTGAAGGGCTTGGTGCGTATCTTCGCCTGTTTCGAGGTGACGAGGTCGTACATCGGCGCAACGCCCGCCACCACGTAGGGGCGGTAGTTGTTGAAGCGCGGCGCGGCGATTTTCAGGTTGACCGGCACGCCGACGTAGCACGACTTCATGTCCTGCGCCTCGGTACGCCCCGAGGAAAGTTCGCGGAACGTGATGTGGCGCGAGCCGAAGTGGAGCGAGGGCATGACGCGCAGGCCCAGGTAGCGGCTCATGCGCCACTCTCCCAGCACGCCCACGGAGAAGCCGAAGTTCGTCTGGTCGGTCTGCGCCACCCATTGCTGCCCGGCGGTGGCGTCGCCTTCGGGGGCAATGTAGCCGTTGTTGGCAAGGTTGAGCGACTGGTCGTGCACGCCTACGAAAAAGCCGTAGTGAAATCGCCGCTCGTCTATGTAGGGCTTGTTCTGCACACGCCGCTCCTGGGCAAAGAGTCCCGTGGCGCAGCAGAGGGCGAACAGCAAGAGAAGAATAGCTTGTTTCAACAGATAGACGGGTGTTTGTGTAAGTGTCTTGAAAACACGTTTTTGCGGCTTTTATTGTGCCTGAAAACGTGCTTTTTGCAAAAGTAATAAAAGTTTGTGCCTGCTCTTTTGCGTAAAAAAGAAATATGTAACTTTGCTCCGCTTTCCCTTGCCGTTCTGCGCCTTTTTCGGCCCGTCCGCAGTGCAGGGCGGCGCACGGTTTGAAAGCAAGGACAACAACTCAACTCACAACCAACAATCATTTTTAATTCTACTATTATGGCTTACGTAATTGGTGACGACTGCATCGCATGCGGTACCTGCATCGACGAATGTCCCTCAGGCGCAATCGCTGAGGGCGAAAAGTACTCTATCGACCCCAACGTATGTGTTGACTGCGGCACTTGCGCAGACGTTTGCCCCTCGGGTGCAATCGCTCCGGGCGAATAATTCGTCAGCACACGTCAACTTAACTCAAAAAGGCTGCTTTGCAAGTTTCTCCCCCTCAAAACGGGCGGAACGGCGCAAGGCAGCTCTTTTTTGTGGCGAACTTCCCCGAAAAACCGGAACACCCCATGCTACAGGCGCAATGCCGCGTTGCATGGGGTGTTCCGGTACGGGATGGCGTGTCGAGGCGGGTTAGAAGTAGCCCTCGCGCTTCTTCTGTTCCATCGAAGCCTCCTGATCGAAGTCGATGACGCGCGTGGTGCGCTCGCTCTTTGTGGTGGTCATCATTTCCTCCACAATCTTCTCGATGGTGTCGGCCTCGCTCTCGATGGCTCCCGTGAGCGGCCAGCAGCCGAGTGTGCGGAAGCGAATCTTGCGCATTTCGATGCGGCTGCGGTATTCCTCGGGCAAGCGGTCGTCGTCGGGCATGATGAGCTGACCGTCGAGTTCAACCACGGGGCGTTCCTTGGCGAAGTAGAGCGGCACGATGGGGATGTTCTCCAGGCGGATGTACTGCCAAATGTCGAGTTCCGTCCAGTTGCTAAGGGGGAACACGCGGATGCTCTCGCCCTTGTGGATGCGGGCGTTGTAGATGTCCCACAGCTCAGGCCGCTGGTTCTTCGGGTCCCATTGGTGAAACTGGTCGCGGAAGGAGAAGATGCGTTCCTTGGCGCGGCTCTTCTCCTCGTCGCGGCGCGCGCCGCCAAAGGCCGCGTCGAAGTGGTGCTTGTCGAGCCCGGCGAGCAGGGCCTGCGTCTTCATCAGGTCGGTATGCACCTTCGACCCGTGCGTAAACGGGCCTACGCCAGCCTTGAAAGCCTCCTCGTTGCTCTCGACAATGAGTTGCCAGCCGTGCTCCTTGGCGTACCAGTCGCGAAACTCAATCATCTCCTTGAACTTCCACTTCGAGTCGATGTGCATCAGGGGGAAGGGCGGACGGCCGGGGGCAAAGGCCTTTTCGGCCAGGCGTACCATTACGCTCGAATCCTTGCCGATGCTGTAGAGCATCACGGGGTTCTCAAACTCCGCCGCCACCTCGCGAATGATGTGTATGGACTCTGCTTCAAGTTCCTTTAAGTGGCTTAAACTGTAATTGTCGGTCATGAATGTTTGAATGCTTGGGGAATTGCGTCGCCCGTTGCGGCGCAAGCTTTTACGGGGCAAAGGTAAAAGTTTTTTCGTGGAAAATAATTACTTTTGCCCGATTACTTAACCGCCCTGTTCAATGGACAAACTGCACATCATCACTCCGGTAAAGGACTCCGTCGACTCCACGCTGCACACCGTCGAGGCCATTATGACGAGCCGTCTGGAAGTGCCTTTCACGTATACCATATACAACGACTTTTCAACTCCCGAAAACACCGCGCGCCTTGAAGAGGCGGCCGCCAAGTGGGGCTTCCGCCTGGTCAACCTCAGCGACCTCACCTCGCACCCCTCGCCCAATTACCTCCTTGTGCTGCAAACGGCGCAGCGCGAGGCCCTGGCGGCCGATGCCGGACTTTGCATCGTAGAGAGCGACGTGGTGGTTAGCCCCGACACGTTGCAGGGCTTGTACGACGGGGCGCAGGAGCGTCCCGGCACGGGCATTGCCGCCAGCGTGACGGTCGACGACGAGGGCAAGATAAACTATCCCTACCTCTACGCGAGGGGGTGGGACGGCCGTGTGGTCGACACCAAGAAGCACTGCAGCTTCTGCTGCTCGCTCCTCACGCCCGCCCTGCTCAGGGCGTTCCCCTTTACGCGGCTCAACCCCGAGAAAAACTGGTTTGACGTGACCATCTCGCACGAGTCGCTCCGCCAGGGGCTTCACAACTACCTCTTCGCCACGCTCCCCGTCATCCACCGCCCGCACCAGAGCCGCCCGTGGAAACAGCTCAAATACACCAACCCCCTGAAATACTACTGGAAGAAGTTTACCAAGGGACTTGACAAAATATAATCGTCATGAAAACAACCCTGCGACACCTGATTGCGCTGCTGGCAGCACTGTTTCTCCCCGCCGCCTCGTACGCCCAAACCGAAGCGACGGAGGCGGAGCACGAGGTGCTGCTCGAAACCACCAAGGGCAACATACGCGTGCGCCTCTTCAACGACACGCCCCTCCACCGCGACAACTTTCTGCGCCTTGTCGGCGAGGGATACTACGACGGGCTGCTCTTCCACCGCGTGATACCCGACTTCATGATACAAGCCGGCGACTCCGCCAGCCGCCACGCCCCCGAGGGCGCGCTGCTCGGCTCGACGCCCGAGCCGTACACGCTGCCGGCCGAAATTCTCTTCCCCGCCCACTTCCACCGCCGGGGCGCGTTGGCCGCGGCGCGCGAGAGCGACGACGTGAACCCCGACCGCCGTTCCTCGTGCAGCCAGTTCTACATCGTCACGGGCAGCATCTTCACCGACGACCAGCTCGACCGCGTTCAGGAACGCCTCGACTCCGTCACGCACAACCAGGTGAAACTCACGCCCAAGCAAAAGGAGGCATACCGCACCTTTGGCGGCGCGCCCCACCTCGACGGGCAATACACCGTGTTCGGCGAAGTGGTGGAAGGCTTCGACGTGACCGACCTCATCCAGTGGGCGTCACGCGACGAAAACAACCGCCCCTTCGACGACGTGCGCATACTCCGTGCCGTGCAGGTGAAGTGAAAGCCCCTTCCCAGCCCTTGCCGTCCCG
>CAVGTD010000094.1:4384-5866 GCA_963632215.1 Clostridiales bacterium | reverse complement strand
TTGGCGCGGCTGCGCTGCTTAGCGGTTTCGCTTCGTGTTCAGACGACAAGGTAGATTCATCTGTCAACGTAGACAATAAGGTGCTGACAGAGGGAATCTCTTCTGAAATCGACGGCCTTTACACTAAGTTCGACGTAACTTCTAATTCCGTTTGGTCTATTTCGGTTGAGGCCGACTCCACTTGGATTGCCGTTACTGACACTGTCGGCAAGGGCAACAAAACGGTTGCTGTGAACATCGAACCTATGTTCGGTTCGTCCACGCAACGTACTGCAAAGATTCGCCTCCGTTCCGCAAATACGGAGAAAGTGATCAATGTGGTTCAGAAACCTACTTACAAGGGTGAGGCTGTTGCGAATGACGTGGAGACCACAACAGCTATTCAGATTGCCTCTCTTAAAGGTCTTGGTTGCGGCTACTCTTTGAAGGGTAAACTGCTTCCCACTTGCGGCATCAACCCCTCTGGCGGTTTGAGGGCGTTGATCGCTCAGGGAGGCGGTAGTTACAACTTCTTGAACCGTTACAATGAATATGGTGAACTGAAATCGGATGGTGCCCAAATTGACAGTGTTGAGCGCAAAAGCGACTCGCTGAAGGTTTCTCTCTCGTTTGACGTGAGTTATGGCGCATTCAAATTGCAGATTAAGGGTAAGTACAGAGGCAATGAAAACAAGGTGCATCTGAATCAGAGCTATAACTACGCAGGAAAGTACAATGTGGCTAATTCCATTATTGACGTTGTGAACTGCATAGAGTATTACAAAGAGGCTCGTAGAGGCGATGTCAGCACTGTGCCTTTGTACAATGAAAAACTCTGTATTGCCTCACCTGCCTTGGCTAGCCTTATAACTAACCTTGACACCTTGGCTGAAAGCGATGTCGCCGATGCTGAAAAGAAATTCAATAATGGTGTAAAGGCTTTGGTTAATAAGTTCGGTATCGGTCTCGTTGCAGAAGTCGAGTTGGGTGCAAAATTGGAAATGACCATGAAGTACGACAGAGACTCTATTTGTGAAGCAATGCATATTGACTCTGCATCGTTGGCTACCTCTATTGGTAAGGGTTGCTTTAATTTGGAAATTGGTGCCCAAGCCGATTATTCAAAGGTGGCTAATACAGTGTTTGATAACTGTGCTTATGTTTATTCAATCGAAGGCGGTTCAAAGACGACGATGGTAGAATTGGATAAGCTGCTTTCTTCTTCTCGTAAAGACGGCGACAACCTTTTCCCCAAGGTACAGCAAGCTATCTCTAATTGGAAGGAAAGCATTTCGGCAGGTGACTCAAAGACGCTGACTGTTACTCGCGTGGGATTGATCAAGATTTGGGAACTGTTGGACCCCGAAGCTCAAGATAAGGCAAAGGAGTTTATCCTTGAAAATTACAAGACCCAGCTCGATACGCTCTTCCCCGACGGAATCGACTAACAGTTGGTATTAAGCTAACTTGAAATGAAGCAACCATTTCTTTCGTGTATACTTT
>CAVGTD010000094.1:0-4374 GCA_963632215.1 Clostridiales bacterium | reverse complement strand
TTATTCTCTAATTGCATTGTTTGGTCTTGCGGCCTGCAGCGATGACATGGCTTTGGAGGGTAATAGTGCAGACAACCAAGACGGTTGTTCGTACTGGCACTCTCCCGAAGTCCTGACCCGTGCGCAGACAAGAAGCTACTTCCTGCGCGACCATGCGGTTGGTTACAGCTACGAGGCTGTATCAGGGCGTGCGAACAATCTGGACGACGTACGTTGCCAAGTTCTTAACCGCGCCGAACTTGACCGAGTGGAAAGCAGAACGGGCTATAAACTCTACACTGCCAATTTGGAGAACAAAGTATACACGAATGAAATGGTTTATAATTCCTTTACGCAGTATGTGCAAAACAGCAATATACGCGCTACTGCGGGGGGGCAGATAATTGTGATTGCCAGCGGCGAGGTAAAACGCAATTGCAGCATCTTCGAAGACGGTACGCTTGAAACGCGTATAATAGAAGTCAGCAAACGCATTTCGCTCGGCGATTTCAGTTTGCAAGATGGCAACATCGTGGATTTGGCAAAAAACTATCCGACAATACTGACGGCTTCGTTCCGCAATGCCGTACAACAGGTAGCCGATGCGCCCAATGAAAACTTTGTAGCTTGTGTAGACTCTTTTCTCGCTACCTACGGCACGCACGTAGTTACAAAGGCCGAGTTCGGCGGTTCGGTCGACATCCTGGTGCAGATAGAGAAGAAAAAATACAATACGGTCTACGGCGACGAAAACAACTTGACTGTCGACGTGTTGGAAGGCCTCTTCAAAAAGGCGGGTCAAGGCAGCGATAGCGAGAAGAAGTACAAGTATTTGGAGAACGCCAAATGCAACATTACCGTTCGAGGCGGCGACGTGAGTATGCTCGATGCCCTGAACAACATGAACTACTACGGGGTAAACGCTTCTGACTCCATCAGCCTCTACGACTGGATGAACAGCGTGACGTTCGATCCCGACAATTCCCAGAAAACTACCGCCACCGTCATATCGATGGAATACGTGCCTATCTATGAGTTCGTGACCAACGAAAAGGCGCGCGAACGCATCGAGGCAGTGATAGACGGCAGTACCGAAACGATGATTAAAACGTTCGGTAACCGGAACTTCGTGAACGTGAAGATTCCCTACAACGCGCAGGACATAATTTATAGACTTGGAAACCATACAACGCTCAATTGCACCGCGCCCGACGTGACCGACTTTGTGTATGCCGGCCGCCACGTGGCGACAATCTGCAAGGAGCGTATCAAAGAGATAGACCCCGACTTCGACGTGAGGGTGGTTTACCCCATCTACGAAGGGCGAATGCAGCAAACCGACGGCGTGTGCCTGTCCGGCGGACACGAATACCACGTGAAGTGGACGGACAACGACAAATGCGAAGTGACCGACAACGGCACAGCCTCGACAGACGGCTACGTATACATACTCGCCGGCGTGCCTTCGTTCACCGCTTACAAAAACATCAGCTACTATACAGCCCACGCTATACCCGGCGCAGAGGTAGACACGCCGTTCAGCGTGGACGGCACCTACAACCCCGCGTGCAAACTCTACTACGTGGAGAAGAAGCGCAACAATTTCTACCTTAAAAACTGCGACGAAACGGAAATAACCAGCATCCCCAACTGGACGTACGACAAAGACCTCAAACGGATGCGCCGCTCCGACGACTATATATATATATACAATCCCAACGAGCTGGACTATTATGACTAAGAGACTGGCTTACATACTAACCCTTGTAGCGTGCATGGCTTTGATAGGGGCGTGCAGCGACAACGACATCGACCAGCAGGGCAACACGACCGCCAATTGGCAGGTGAAGCTAGCGGACGAAATGATGCTCGATGACGCTCCGCACTACAACACCCTCAACGTGACCATTGAGGGCGAGCGGCCGCAAGGGCAGATACGCCTGTCTACTGATGCCGAATGGCTCACCGTCGACACCGACACGCTCCCGTCCGACGGCTCGTTCGACGTGCTGCCCGAGGCAAATCTGCAGGGCGTGACCCGTTCGGCGGAGATTGTCTTTACCAGCTTAGCCGACGGCTCGGTCAGCAAACTGCAAGTAACGCAGGAGAAATACGACGCAGAGAACGCCGACACACCCTACCACATTGGTTACGGCTACTCCGTGTTCGACGACTATATGAACACGAAGAGCTTTCGCGCGCAGGTGCTCAACCTCGCCGAACTCCAAGCCCTCGACAACGACACCTCGTTCATTTCCCGACAGGAAAGCGTGCGCGGCTACGTCGACTACGAGTACTATTCCGCCTACTCCCTCGAAGAAATGCAGCGAAAGCTCATGGAGTCGTCCACGAGCAACACCGACCTGCTGGCGTACAACAAGACCGTGCAGCGTTTCACGGAAATCAGCAAAAACTCCGTAAGCGAGAACTACTACGCCCTTGCCCGCATGAAGCGAACGGTGGGCTTGTCGTCTATCGACGTGGGTGCGCTCAAATATATCTTCGACAACGATGAACTCCGCAAAAATGGGAAGTTCCCTACCACCGACGGCTTTGCTTACTGCTACCGCAACATAAGGAACCAGCCGAATATGGGCACGCGCGGATACTACATCCGCAAGATGGTGGCCCAGTACGGCACGCACGTCATCGTGTCGGCCAAGCTCGGCGGTACGCTCGAACTGCTCACCACCTACAATCGCGACTCCGTGATGAACCTCAGCGAAACGACGGAGAACGTGTTCAAGTACTTCATCGGCAGCAACACGTCCACCAGTTCGGCCAACTCCGTTAGGAGCATCACCAGCTCGTTCGAAAACGAAGCCTCGTACGACGTGGTGGGCGGTTCGGAGGAAACGCGCAACGCCCTCATCGCCGACATCAAGACCCTCGGCAAGAATGGCAAGACAACCCTCTCGGCCGACAAGCTGATGGCATGGCAAGCCTCCATCAACTACTCCGCCCTGCTCGACTCCGAAAAGCGCAAGAACCTCGGCGAGGTAGACTTTACGTTTATCCCCATCTGGGACTTGTTCTCCGACCAGACGATAAGAAAGGAAATCCTCTCCTACGTGCTCGAACTGTCCGCCAAGAAGACCGACCTCAACCTGCGCGCCCTCGGACTTGACGATTACGCCATCCCCCTCAAAGGCTACACAGAGTTCGACAACTCCGCCTCTACCTCGTTCGTCCGCGTGCTGAGCCGTGCCGACAACGGCGACCCCATTGCCGAAATCTGTTCAGAGTACGTGCCGAAGGTGCGTTCCGACAAGCGCATCACGGTAATCTACCCCATCGTTAACGGCACGACGCGCATCACGCAGGGCATCTTCCCCGGCGACGGCGAGAACGCCCCCGCTTACCTCTCGTTCGCCAAGGGCGACGTGTACGTTCGTCCCATCGACGGCTACCGGACTACCGACAAACTCGACACCTTATATTATATACATGGCACGCTGTCCGACAACAGTCAGGGCATCAATATCCCCACTACGGTCCAGTACACTATTAAGGACCACCGCCTCCACTTCGCCGGCAGCGACGAAACCTACCCCGTAGTGAAGATTGGCAGCGGCTACTGGACACGCAGCGACATCCGCGAATACATGATGTGGGGCTATTACTACTACAGCCGTTTCCGTCCCGAGGAATGGCGCGGCGCGGACTATTCATTCGCCCTCATCAGCAACACCAACGGCCCGTCGTTCCTCAGTGCCAACAGCACTGTCTACGGCATAAAGGGCGACACCGACAGCAAGCGAACCCACTGGTACTTGCCCCGGCTCTCGGACAAGGACAACCTCACCGAGTACGTGGGGCGCAACCTCAAATCGCTCCTCATCGGTCAGCAGTCGGGCTTCAACGCCAACTTTCTCGGCCGTGACGCCACCATCGACCCCTCCACAGGCCAGAAGTACACCACCCCCCAGCGCGAGGACAAGGGGCAGCGGTGCTACATCGTCTTCAAGGACGTAAGCACCACCAACAACATAGACAAAGTGAACGATGCCGTAGTCTTGGCTCTCAAACCCGACTACACGCTCCAGACGCTTACCAGCGATGATATCAAAAACTACTACTATCCCGTGCGCCTCTTCCGCACCAACTCCTATAATTATATTCATCAGGGGATAGAGTAGGGGAAAGGTCATGAAAAATCCGTTGCCAAATAGCAACAATAATGTCCGCAAACCGCGTCCCGAAGGGTAGGGTGTTCAAAATGCGAATATTATTGGTGGGAAATAGCCACGATAATGTCCACAAACCGCGCCCCGAAGGGTTGGGTGTTCAAAATGCCAACGGTTTCGATGCAAACTTGCCACGACAATGTCCGCAAACCGCGCCCCAACGGGGCAGCTGCTCCTAGCCCAGGGCAGAGCCGACACGAAGTGGCGG
>CAVGTD010000093.1:0-5944 GCA_963632215.1 Clostridiales bacterium | reverse complement strand
TTGTCGCGCGGCTTTTGGTTGGTTTATTTGCTTGGGAGGGGTTATTCCTCGCCTTCGCCTGTCCAGTTGGAGCTGCTCCAGGCCTTTTCGCCGGAGAGGGCTTCGGAAGCGGCGTTGGTGCCGTCGTCGTACATTTTGACGGGAGAACCGGTGAGGAGGCTCTCTTCGGCGAAGAGGGCTACTGCCTGTGCGGCCGGCTTTGTATATTGCTTTTTCATTGTTGGATGTCTTTGTTTTTGGTTACGGGTATGTTACTTGATGTACACCTTCTGGCCGTTGGCCTTTACGAACACGCCGTGTGCGGGATAGAGTACCTGACGGCCGTTGAGGTCGTAGTAAGTGTTGGCCTTGCCGTCGGCAGCAGCGGCTGCGTTGCTGATGCCCGTAGCTTCGCCGAAGTTGAAGACGAGTACGTTGGCTGCGCCATCGTTTACGGCCACGTATGCCTTGTTGGCGGGGATGGTGCGGTCGGTGTCGGACGTAATCTTGTACATACCGATGCCGTTGTCGCCGTTCTTGAGGATGTATGCCGTCGCGTCGCTTTCAACAGTAACGGGAACGAGCGTGCCGGAGAGGCCGGATGCGGTGGCCGTTGTGCTGTTAGACTCGGCGATGGGGAACTGGTAGGTAGTAGAGGCTGAGCCTACGAGGATTACGGGCTGGTTGGCTGCGAGTACGCCGCTCACTTCGGTGAGCGCGATTTCGCCGTCGCCTTTTGTGCCCTTGTAGGCCTTCACGCCGTCGGGGATAGTCACTGCGAACGGGAGGTTGAGCGTGGCGTAGCCCGTTGAGCCTATTGTTACGGGGATTTCGGTCACTTCTTCAATGAGCCACGTGTTGCTATGATCATCCTTTACACCGTTCCAGCTCTGAATGTTATCACCATTCACCCACATAGTACCTCTATCTGAGCGTGCGTCATCTGCATAATGGGTAAGAGTAACTCCCTCTGCGTTGCTTGCCTTGCAGGTTGTATTGAATAGGTCATACATACCAACGACATCGCTCGTTTTTTCCACAAGGTGCTGAGTGTAGCCAAAGGTAGCCTTACTGATGCAGCTACCCGAATTAGCAGCCACGATATAGAAGAGATCCGTCTTGCCATCCGTAGCCACTGCCTCAAACTTCCAGAGCGAGGGGACAATGTTCACGCCCTTAGTCTGACCGAGCTTATTAGTACTGTTAGCCTGAGTAGTATAGTCCTCTGTAAGGTAAACGCTGGTATTACCCTCGTTCTTGATCGTGTAATACTTTGTAGCGTCGGGTGCATTTTTATCAAGTGCTGAGATAGCCGCTTCAAGAGCTTTGTAATTCGCAATGTTAGCCTCAGAAGAAAGGGTAGACTTTGCCGAAGTGAAAGCTTCGCTACTTATATAAGTGCCAATTTTCGTACCAAAGTTTATCGCCTCCGCCTTTGCGATCAGTGCTTTTGCTGCCGCACTCTCAACAGCAGCAATCTCCGTTTCATCAGTGATGAACTTGAAGTGCGAAGCATCGGCAGTAGTTATCCAGCCTACTACACCCTTGACATCAGTGGACACATGCATAGCGTTACAGCCAGTCTGCGACCAAAATTTGTAACCTACGCTCGGGTCATTAATTGAAGCGTAGCAGAGACCTGCAGCAGAAATCGTGTAGACTGTTGCTGAAGACTCATCAGCAGTAAGTTCAAACATGGTATTTGCAGACGAAGGTACAGCTCCCACGTACTTGTCGTAGTACTCGTTGTAGATTTTCCAACCTTCACCACTCTTTTTAAAGGTGAAGATGTAGCCGTAAGAGTCCTTATCGGTACCAGCCGCAAGCTTAAGCGAACTGTTTACGTTTGCATAATACGTGGTGTGGAGTTGGTTACCGAGAATAGCTTTTGTGCCGTCGGCAAGTTCATTTACACTGGTTGCCTTAAAAGCCGCATCAGCAGATTCTAATGCTCTAATATTGTTCACTGAGGGTACGCTCGATTCTGGCATGTTCTCATTATAGGCAGTTTCGAATGTATTGAAATCACTTGATGAATGCTGGAAAGGGGCACTTCCAGACGCACTTTTATAAGTTTCCAGCGAGAATGTACTTTTTGCCAGTGCATTCACCTCTGTCTCTGTGAGCTGTACAACTTCGAAGATACTACCCCCGTCGTTTGCCCAATAAGAACCAACTGTACTGCCGCTGTAGTCATTCCAAGCGTTTTGGGTACTTGCGTCAAACGTTTCACTGCTTGCGATAGAAATACCAACCTTATCACCATTGCTGTTGGCCTTAAAATACCAGTCTGCGACATCGGCAGTGAACGAACTAAGCGCAGCCATGAGGTTTTCAGTAGCGAGATTATGAATCTTTGCCACAACCACATCATCGGACGAGGCTGTAGCAGTACCCTCCGTAAAATAGAACACGCCGTATATGTTGTTCGTGGAATTTTGCTTGAGGTTAGCGTTGTCTGCTGACCAATAAACGAATTTATTCTGTCGCACGTTCTTGATGGCATAGTAGACCTTTGCATCATCCGTGCTAATAGTGGGAAGCGTCTGACTGCCTGCCCACGCAGTGACTGCTCCTGTAAACATCAAAAGCAGACAAAGAAAGGATGTAATTTTTTTCATTTATTATTGATTTATTAGGGTGATATTTGCTTATATAGACTGCATCCATTTGTAGGTAGGTAGTGGAGCAGTGATTGTCCCTAAATATCCTTGCGCAGCAAGGGATGTGATCAGCCACGAATCCTCGTTTCCTCTGAAACGCAACGACATTCACCAAAAGTGGCTAAAAAATTGTGCGTAAATAGTGTTACAGAGCAAAAGTATGCACATTTTTCAAAACAGAGCAATTCGGGGGGGGGTAAAAATTGTTTTTCGAGGCAAATTTGTTGGGTTTCAGAATTAAAAGGTGTTGTACAGCAGAGTTTCTGATACAAAAACAACCGTACGGCGCAGACCAGGGGATGGCGGTTGCGCCGTACGGTTATTGGGGGGGGATTAGCCCACGGAGGGGGGCGGATTTATTTTTCCGGCTGCGACGCCGCGGGAGATTGCGCCACGGGGAGGATGGTTTCGACGGAGCGGATGTGGAGGTCGCGCTGCGGGAAGGGGATTTCCACGTGGTGAGCGTTGAGCGTGTTGTAGATAGCCTCCTTAACGCGTCCCGTGACGGCGAACTTCTGCTCTACGAGTACCCAGTAGGTGACGAAGAGGTTTACGCTGTTGTCGCCGAAATTGTCGAACACCACGCCCACGGGCTTTTTGGTGCTGATGACGTCGCGCCCGTCGGGGAGTTTCTCTTCAAGGTTCTTGACCGCCTCAATGAGCATGGCGCGCACCTCGTCGACGTTCGCCCCGTAGGCTACGCCAACGGGTACGGACACCATCTCGTAGGAGTGGTTGCGCGTGATGTTCTTGAAGTTTTTGGTGAAGAGCGAACTGTTGAGGAACGCTATGACACAACCGTCGGCCGTGACCACCTGCGTGCTTTGGTAGGTGATGCTCTCCACCTTTCCGCGGATGCCGTCGCACTCGATGAAGTCGCCCACGCGGACACGGCCCGTCATGAGCGAAATGCCGTAGAAGAAGTTTTCGAGCAAGCCCTTCATGGCGAAGCCGACACCCGTGGCCAAGCCGGCGGAGATGACAGAGATGGCGGTGGAGGGGATTTTGAGCATCTTGATGCTGATGATGGCGTAAAGCCCCCATACGCAAATGGCGATGATGTTGTTGGCCAGCGTGAAGTTGGGCTTGCCGTTGACCACCACCTTCGACTTATGGTACTTGTGGTAGACGGCCTTGATGAGGTAGTTGAGGTAGCGGAACACGAAGTACTGCGCCGCCACGGCCACAATCTTGGAGAGCGAGAGCTGCACCACGCCGTCGACGTTGAGGAAGTTGAAGAGGAAGATGTTCATCACCGTGGCGGTGAGGTCGAACACGTCGGCCGCCCACCAGATAGAGAGCAAGATGGAGAACACGCCGGCCACCGGCACGACGGCCATGGCCACGAGGTCGTAGAACCAGGTGCGGTTGATGTGCTTCTCGTGGCGTTTGCGGATTACCTCGAGAATGTTGAGATGCACTCCGCCCCGTTCCGGCCCCGCCTTTGCCCCGATGCGGCGGGCCAGGTAGCGGTCCTCGTAGACGGCGAGGAGGTCGTAGATGCACGTGACCGTCTGGATGCACGCCAACTGGAACATCCACCAAATGAGGATTTGGACGGAGAGCAGCGTGTAGCCGTACCAGGCGGCGACGGTAGAGGCCACCATGATGACGAGCGACACCCAGGTGTAGAAGATGTCGTTCTTGGGGATGTTGTCGTTGTGGCGGCGGATGACGCTCCACTGCCACAGCGTGAAGAGCAGCAGGATGGGCGGGAAGATGAGCGAAACGAGGTTGTTGGGGATGAAGATGATGCGGAACGTGATGACGATGAACGACATCAGCATGACGGGCGTGTAGATGCGGAAGCCGCTCTTGATTTGCTCGCCCGTAAGGCGGATGAGCAGCGACACGAAGATGGCGCAGAGCAGCCAAGAGTACTCAATGAGCAACTTCGAGGCCATGAGGAAGAAGTTGTGGTACATGAACGTGCGCGCCACCATGAGCGACACGGTGAAGATGAGCATGGCCGCGGCCAGCATGAGGCATACCTTCTTCTTCATGAACTCCGGCGTGCGGAAACGCTTCGGCACGAGCCAGCGCACCACCACGTTGCTGAGCAGGGCGGCGATGAAGATGTAGAACAAGACGAAGAACGTGAGGCCCATGACGATGGGGCCGCGCCACTGCGACTCCACGCGGCGCTTCGTGCCGCCCTGGTCAACGTGTTCGGTGTCGTACTTCTCGTTGGCGTCCTCGCGCGCCTGCTTGACGTAGCGCGAGAGCTGACCGAGGATTTCGATGTAGTTGGCGTCGCCGTTGATGAAGATGTTGTTCTGAATGGCGGTGTAGCGCTGCAGGGCGTAGTTGTTGAGCTTGACGAGTTTGCCCGAGGTCATTTTGTAATGCTCGTTGTCCTGCACGACGCTCTGCTTCATCTTTTCGAGATTGTCGCGCAGAGCCACGGCGTATTTCAGGCACGAGTCGCGGTCGGCCATGCCCTGCTTGGTGAGCGTGAAGGGCTGCCCCGCCTTGGGGGGCGCGGCACCGGCTTTGGGCGCAGGGGCAGCACCCGGGCCTACGAGGACGGGCGTGGTGGAGCCGTTGGCGGTTGGCACCTGCGGGTGCGCCTCGCCCTGTCCGCCCTTTGCGGGGGGGATAGTCTGGAGGGAGGTGATGAGGGCGTTGTAGCGATTGAGCTCGGTGTTGATGCGGTCGAGGATTTTCTGGTAGGGCATGCTCTGCTTGCTAAACTCCTTGTAGAGCGAGGTGGCCTCGTGGCAAGCGTAGGTCATGTCGAAGGTGAAGTCCTGCTTTTGCGAGTAGAGCATCAGGCCAATTTGGTCGCTGCGCTGCATGAGCGAAATCATCTGCTTGTGCTGCATCTGCGCTATTACGTTGTAGCGCGCGATGCTCTGCGTCTGCTCGCGGTAGGTGGCTTCGAGTTCGGCCCGCAGGACGGAGAGCGTGGCGGCAAGGTCCTTCTCTTTCAGCACGGCGTGGAGGGGGAGCGCAGCGAACGCGCCCGCGAGCGTGAGGGCGAGGAGTAGGATGGTTCGTTTCAGGAGGTGCGTCATATATAATATATAATGTGTAGGGTGATGTTAGATGGATGATAGGAGGTTTGCGCGGGTTCGGGGAAGTTTCGTTTTGTGGGTTTGCGGGGCGGAGAACATCAATTATAGCCCGTTGGTGAGCCGCAAGGTTAGCGGGGCAGAGAATATAAATTTTCCCTGTTTGAAAGTGCCGCAGGATTTGCGGGGCGTTGCCCCTATATTATGCAGTTGCCCTTACAGGGCGCGACTTGCCCCGCACGGGGAACCCAGGGTGACGCCGCCACTTCGTGACGGCTCTGCCCTGGG
>CAVGTD010000092.1:0-5993 GCA_963632215.1 Clostridiales bacterium | reverse complement strand
CTGAGCGGCAAGGCCCTGAAAACCTTTGAACAGTTCGTGCAGCTCAACAGTTGATTTTCCATTCCCTTGACCACACCTATAATATAATATGTCCCACATCCTCGACACCATCATGGCGACCAAGGCCGTTGAAGTGGCGCAAGCCAAGGAACGCGTCCCCTTGCGCGAGCTGGAACGCGCCGTGGCAGCCCTCGACGCCCCTAGCCGCAGCCTGCGCGCCTCGTTGCTCTCGCACAAGGGCGGCGTAATCTCCGAGTTCAAGCGGCGTTCGCCCTCCAAGGACTGGATTAAGCGCGACGCGGACGTGTCGCAAATCATCCCGGCCTACGAGGCTGCCGGAGCCGCCGCGCTCTCCATCCTGACCGATGCCACCTATTTTGGCGGTTCGCTGGCCGACGTGGAACAGGCACGCCCCCTGACCTCGCTGCCCATCCTGCGCAAGGAGTTTGTCCTCGACGAGTACCAGCTCTTTCAGGCCCGTGCCGTCGGGGCCGATGCCTGTCTGCTCATAGCAGCCGCCATCGGGCCAAGGCGTTGCGTTGAATTGGCGCGCGAGGCGCACAACATAGGGCTTGAGGTAATCCTTGAAATCCACGCTGCGGAGGAACTCGCTGCCTACTCCGACTACGTTGACGTGATAGGCGTGAACAACCGCAACCTCAAAGTGTTCCGCACCGACACCGTGCAGTCCGAACTTCTTTTCCCCCTTCTGCCCACCGAGGCGTTGCCCATATCCGAGAGCGGACTGCTCCAAGCCGAAACGGCAAGGCACTTGCAGGACGTGGGCTACAAGGGCTTCCTTGTGGGCGAGGCGTTTATGAAGACCGAACGTCCGGGCGATGCCCTCAAAACCTATCTGTCACAACTTCAATAAGACCCACCGAGCCATGATTATCAAAGTATGCGGACTGCGCGAGACCGACAACATCCGCGCCGTCGAACAGGCCGGGGCCGATTGGGCGGGCTTCATCTTCTACCCCTCCTCGCCGCGCTTTGTCGACACAGTGCCCGGCTATCTTCCCGATAGCTGCCGCCGTGTGGGCGTGTTCGTCCACCCCGCCTACCGCGAGGTGAAACAGCGCGTCAAGCAGTTCGGCCTGCAAGCCGTGCAGTTACACGGCAAAGCCTCGGCCGAAATGTGCCGCTGCTTCCGCGACGAGGGACTTACAGTAATTCGTGCCTTGCCCGCCGTCGATACCTTCGTGGCCGACACCGCCGAGTACGTGGGCAGCGTAGACTATTTCCTCTTCGACACCCCCACGCTCCGCTTTGGCGGCAGCGGGCGCAGCTACGACTGGTCGCTGCTCAGCCGCTACCCCGGGCCCACGCCGTTCCTGTTGAGCGGCGGCCTCTCCCCGCAGTCGGTCGACGAACTCCGCAAGTTCCGCCATCCCTGCCTGGCCGGCTACGACCTCAACAGCGGTTTCGAGACCGCCCCCGGCGTGAAGGACGCAGCCGCCGTGGCCCAGTTCGTCGCCGCCATGCGCCAAGCCTAACCCACCTCAACCAAGACCATTCAAACACCCTGCAATATGAACCGCATCAACGAACTTTTCCAACGAAAGAACCACGACATACTTTCCGTATACTTCTGTGCCGGCCACCCCACGAAGGACAGCACCCTGCCCACGCTCGAAGCCCTGCAGCGCGCCGGGGTAGACATGGTCGAGATAGGCATCCCGTTCAGCGACCCCCTTGCCGACGGCCCCACCATTCAGGCGGCTGCCTCCAAGGCGTTGAAAAACGGAATGTCCGTGCGTGTCCTCTTCGACCAGCTCGCCGGCGTGCGAGAGAGCATCCACATCCCCCTCATCCTCATGGGCTACCTTAACCCCATCCTCCATTACGGTTTCGAAGCCTTCTGCCAAAAGTGCAGCGAGGTGGGCATCGACGCGCTCATCATCCCCGACCTGCCTTTCGACCAGTTCGAGGCCGAATACCAGCCCGTAGCCAGCCGCTACGGCATCGAGGTGGTGTTCCTCGTTACGCCCGAAACGCCCGACGAGCGCATACGCACCATCGACGCGCACAGCCGCAGTTTCATCTACGCCGTGAGTTCCGCCTCCGTCACCGGGGCGCAAAAGTCGTTCTCCGAGGCCAAGCAAGCCTACTTCACGCGCCTCCACGAAATGAAGCTCGCCAACCCCCAGCTTGTGGGTTTCGGCATCTCCAACCTCGCCACCCGTCAGGCCGCCTGCGCCCACACCGCCGGCGTAATTGTAGGGTCGAAGTTCGTCACCCTGCTCGAAAGTTCCGCCACCCCCGACCAGGCCGTCGCCAAGTTGCTCCAAGCCCTCAGCGAGTAGGGCAGGGCAGGGGGCGAAGCAAATAAGGAGCGGCCAAACGGGCGTGAACGCTCATTTTGCATTATCTTTGCAGCCGATAAAAGAGTAGCGCGATGTATGCACTGGACATAATCAACAAGTATTACGCCGGCAACGAACCGTTGCGCGAGCTACTCCTTTGGCACAGCAAGCAGGTGACGGCGCGGGCGTTGAAAATCATTGCCAACCGCCCCGAGCTTGAAGTCGATGCGGAGTTCGTCCGCCAGGCCGCCATGCTCCACGACGTTGGCATATTTCTCACCGACGCGCCCGGCATACACTGCCACGGCACACACCATTACCTCATGCACGGCTACCTTGGCGGACAGCTGATGCGCCGCGAAGGACGGCCCGACATTGCCCGCGTGTGCGAACGCCACACCGGTACGGGACTAACCCCCGAGGTCATCCGCCAACGCGGCTTGCCGCTCCCCGAGGGCGACTATTGTCCCGAAACCGTGGAGGAACAGCTCATCTGCTATGCCGACAAGTTCTACTCGAAAAGCCATCCCGAGCGCGAACGCTCCGTGGCCGACACGGCGAAGAGCCTCGAAAAGTTCGGCATCGACGGCGTAAACGTCTTCCTTGGCTGGGCAAAGACCTTTGAACCCGAGTTTGCTTCCGGGCTTCAAACTTGAAATGCGATACCTCTCCCTCGTCATACTTTCACTCCTTGCAACCCTCTGCGTGGTGGCAAGCCGAGTGCATACGAAACCTGCTCAACATTCTGGGCGGGTTCAACTTTTTATAGCTGACACGGCGGCTGCGGCCGACTCCGCCGTGCCGGCCCGTCAGGCGTTGAGGGTGCGCATTCCCGCTGACAGTGCCGCACTTCTTGACACCCTGCACGCCGATTCGCTGGCCGCTGACAGCGTCAAAGCCGACACCGTCAAGGCCAAGCCCGGCATTGACTCGCCCGTGGAGTACCAAGCCACTGACTCCATGATCTACGACGCCGCTACGGGGCTGGCGTATCTCTACGGCAAGGCGCAGGTAAACTACCAGAACATGCAGCTTACCGCCGCCCAGATAGCCATGAACATGGACTCCTCCCTGGTACACGCCGAAGCGCGCGCCGACAGCACCAAAGAGGGCGGCTTGGACGGCAAACCCGTCTACAAGCAGGGCAGCGACGAGTACGAGAGCGAACGAATGTCGTTCAACTTCAAGACGAAGAAAGGCTACATACGCAACGTGTTCACCAAGCAGGGCGACGGTTTCATGCGCAGCGAGAGTTCCAAGCGCGCCGCCGACGGAACGCTCTACCTCGAACACGCCCGCTACACCACGTGCGACGCCAAGCATCCCCACTTCTATCTTGCCTTGTCGCGGGCCAAGGTGCGTCCCGGAAAGGAAACCGTCTTCGGTCCCGCCCACCTCGTAGTCGAGGACGTGCCGCTCCCCCTGGCCATCCCCTACGGCTTTTTCCCCTTCAACAAAAAGTATTCCTCGGGCTTCATCATGCCCTCCTACGGCGACGAAACGTCGCGCGGCTTCTACCTGCGCGAGGGCGGTTACTATTGGGCTATCAACGACTACCTCGACCTCAAGGCCCTGGCCGAAATCTACACCAAGGGGTCGTGGGGCCTGAGCGCGGAGACCAACTACAACAAACGCTACCGCTACCGCGGCAACTTCTACTTCAGCTACCTGCGCACCGTGGAGGGCGAGAAGAATATGCCCGACTATTCCGTGACGAAGAGCCTCAAACTGCAATGGACGCACACCAAGGACTCGAAGTCGAGTCCCAACACCACGTTCTCCGCCCGCGTCAACTTCGCCTCCGAAAACTACGAGCGCAAAAACCTTGACAGCCGCTACAACCCCCTGTCGTACACCCAAAGCACGCGAGCCAGTTCCGTGAGCTTCGGACATACGTTCCAGAGCATCGGACTTAGCATATCGGCCTCGGCCAACCTCACGCAAAACATGCGCGACTCCACCATTGCCATGACTCTGCCCGACGTGAGCCTCTCGCTCTCGCGCTTCTACCCCTTCCGCCGCAAGCACCAGGCGGGCAAGGAGCGTTGGTACGAAAAAATCTCCATGTCCTACACGGGCCAGATGTCCAACTCCATCACCACCAAGGAGGACCAGCTCTTCAAGTCGAACCTTATCAAGGACTGGCGCAACGGCTTCCAGCACCGCGTACCCATCGATGCCACTTTCCAGCTGTTCAAGTACATCAACATCTCTCCCTCGTTCTCCTTCCGCGACATTATGTACGCCAGCCGCGTCAACCGCTCGTGGAGCCGTGAGCTGCAGCAGGAACTGGCCGACACCACCTACGGCTTCTACAACCTCTACGACTGGAACGTCGGCGTTTCGGCCAACACAACCCTCTACGGCTTCTACAAACCTTGGCGCAAGCTTTTCGGCGACAAGATACAGGCCATCCGCCACGTGTTCAAACCCACCGTGTCGTTCAGCTACGCCCCTGACTTCACCGCCTCGCGCTACGGCTACCGCAAGCAGTACGAAAAGATTGACGCCGACGGCAACGCCTCGTGGGTGAGCTACTCCCCCTACTCGGGCGGCATCTACGGCTACCCGTCGGGAACGAAGCAGGGCCTCGTGTCGATGTCCGTTTCGAACAACATCGAAATGAAAGTCCGCTCCGACCGCGACTCTACCGGCTACAAAAAGATTTCGATCATCGACGAACTATCCGGTTCGCTCTCGTACAACCTCGCCGCCAAGACGCGTCCGTGGAGCAACCTCAGCACTCGTTTGCGCTTGAAGCTCGGCAAGAACAAAACATTCTCGCTGGCCGCCGTCTTTGCCACGTATGCCTACAAGTTCAACGAGAACGGGCAGGTTGTCACGTCCGACCGCACGGAGTGGAGCTACGGCCGCTTCGGCCGCTTCCAAGGCATGTCGCAAAACCTCTCTTACTCGTTCAACAACCAAACGTGGAGCAAGTTCATGGACTTTATCCACGGGCGCAAACGCCGCACGGCTTCTGACGAATCCGCCACGAACGATGCCGAGACCGACGTGGACGACGCCAATGTCGACCCCGACCTCAAAGCAGCCCGGCGCGGCGGCAAAAAACAAGAGAAAGCCAAAGTCGACGCCGACGGCTACCTTACGTTCTCCATCCCCTGGTCGCTCACCCTGTCGTACGGCATCACCATGGCCGAGGATCGCTCCAAGCAGATCAACGTACGTACCATGCGCTACCCCTACTCGTTCACGCAAACGCTCAACGCCTCAGGGTACGTCCGCATTGCGGAGGGTTGGAACATATCCTTCTCTTCGGGCTACGACTTTGAGTGGCACAAGCTCTCAATGACCACCATGTCGCTCTCGCGCGACCTCCACTGCTTCGAGATGTCCGCCTCCGTGGTGCTGAAACCCTACTCCTCGTTCAACTTCACGTTCCGTGCCCGCGCCTCCGAACTGGCCGACGCCTTGAAGTGGGAAAAACGGAGCTCCTATTCGAGCAACGTCGAGTGGTATTGATCCCCATAATTCACAAAAAATCTCGCAAAGTTTATTTGCGAGATTTTTTGTTGCTGGCAAGGCGGCTTGTTCGGATGCTTACCCTTATACTCCTGCCCTGCTTAGGAGTTATATGATAATGGAGAATAATCCACAAAGGCAGATATTAACTCCACATTTTTACAGAGTAAAAATAATAGCCGACGAACCATTTTACTTCAGAGG
>CAVGTD010000091.1:0-6443 GCA_963632215.1 Clostridiales bacterium | reverse complement strand
ACTAATTGGAGGTTTCAAAAGAAAAAGGCGGGCAAACATATAGTCTGCCCGCCTCGCCTATGAACGCATCAACAGGGGAACTATTGATGCCATGCTTATGGATACGAATGTCTTTTCGGTCGGAGAGGTGCAGGGCTGCCGTCTTCCCCCCGGGGAGGAAGTGGGGAGGGGGTCAGAACTTGTAGCCGAGCGTCAGCATCACGTTGTGGCGGTCGAGTTTTGCGCTCTGTGCGCTGAGCAGGTTCTGTTCGTTCCTTGTGCCTTTGCCCGAAGCCGTGGCGCGGAAAGCGTACACGTCGGCCCACTGCCGCTGGAACTGGTAGCTGAGGTCGGCGTAGACGTGCTTGTGGCGGTAGCCCAGGCCCACCGTGGCGCGGTTGATGCAGCCGAGGTTCACGTAGTCTGTGTTGAGGCTGTAAAGGTACGACGGGCTGTTGGTGTAGAGGTTGAGGTAAGCGTTCTTGTTGAACGGCGACGACACGAAGTTGTAGCCGGCGCGCAGGAACAAGCCCGGGGCGAGCCGAGCCTCTGCGCCAATGCGGAACTGCTGCACCGTGTTGAGGTAGGCGTCGATTTCCTTGTCCATTTCACGGTCGCGCGTGGTGGAGGCACGGTGGTAGTCGCCCCAGTAGTCGGTGTAGCCGTTGCCGTCGGAGTAGCGCACCTGCGCTCCGGCGTAGCGAGCCACCTCATACTCCGCGTCGATGGCAAACACGTTGCTCACCGTTGTGGCCATGCTGATGTTGATGCGCCACGGCGTGCGGATGCGGTAGTCGAAGTCGCCCATGCTGTATTCGGCGTAAGTGGTGTTGTACTTGGTGCCGTTCTTGTCGGTGTACTCAAAGGGCGCGTCCATTGTGAGGAAGCCCGACTGCGTGAGCGAGTAGAACGTCGGCGTGCTTACCGCAAGACCGATGCGGAAGGGGCTTTCCTCGATGGGGCGGAACACCAAGCCAAACTTGACGTCGACACCCGTACCCGTGAGCCGCTCGTCGTACCTCATCAGGTAGTTGCCCTCCGTGAGCTGTTCGCCGTAGTCGAGCGAGGAGTGCGTATCGACGTTGTAGATGCCCATCGTGACACCGAAGTACACCCGGTTGTCGAAGTTTGCCGAGAGGTTGAGGTCGTACTGCTGAACGCTGCCCCACGTCGACTTGTAGTAGCTGTAAGCGTGGGAGTTGCGCGGCTTCCAGTTGCCTTCCGAGTCTTTGTAGATCATTTGCGCGTCATAGCCGTTCACCACCAGCGGCGTGGTGAACGAAGTGCCGCTGCCGCCCTGCGAGAGGTCGAGAGCCGTGCCGCCGGAGTAGGCCATTTCCTGCATCTGCCACGACTGGCTCAGGCCAGAGGGCGTGGCAACGTTGTCGAGCCCGATGAAGTTCTTGAAGTTGCGCCGTTTCTGATAGTTGAAGCCGAAGTTGATGTAGCTGTTGCCCCCGGTCTTTCCGTTCATGGAGTAGACGAAGCCCGCCTGGTCGAACGAGGCGCGTCCCTTGCTGATGTCGCCCATGGCGCGGGCGTCGGGCTGCACTGTGCCGCCGAAGGTGAACGCCACGTCGCTGCGGCGGTACATGCCGATGGCGGCAGGGTTCGAACCCATAGTGGAGAGGTCGGCGCCGAGGGCGTTCATTGCGCCGCCCATGCCCACGTAGCGCGACGTACCGGAGAGGTCGCTGCCCGAGAGGGCTTCTACCTTATATATGTCCTGCGCCTGGGCAGTGCCGCAAAGGGCGAGAGCCATGAGCGCAAGCGCGATGTTTCTTTTAGTCATGTTTTCTTGGTGTGAAATGAAGACTGAATGTGGTGGAGGTGCGTGCGCTTATTCGTGCGGTCGTTGTCGAGACAGGGAGTGGCGCACACCTGTATAATATATACGTACGGGCGTTTATCTGCCTCGACCGCCGCCGCGTCCGCCCATTGCTCCGCCGCCCATCGAACCTCCGCGGCTGCCCATGCTCGGCGTGCCGAAGCCGCGTCCGCCAAGGTTGCCGCCTCCGCGACCCACGCTGCTGCCGCTGTTGAACGAGCGGTTTGCGTTCGTATTGGTATTCGTGTTCACGTTGCTGCGCTGAGGCGTGCTGTTTCCGAAGCCTCGTCCGCCGAGGATGCCGCCTCCGCGACCCTGCTGCACGTTGTCCATGCGGCCCGAGGACAGGTTGCCGCTTGCGCCGCTGCGTACGCCGAATCCGCGTCCGCCAAGTGCGCCGTTGCTGTTGCCTCGTCCGCTCTCAAAGCCGCGGTTCGAGGCGTAGCCCACTGCCGGGCCTGAGCCGCGTGCGCCGCCGCGGTTTGTCCAGCCGCCCACGGGGCCGCGCTGCGCCGTAATGGGTCTGTTGTTGTGGAAGGGATGCCCAATCGGGCCGCCCCACCAAGCGTCGTACCACGGTTCGTGCCAGCCCCACCAAGAGCTGTAGTAAGGACGGTAGCCGTACCAGCTGCCCCAGCCCCACCAGCCGCTCCAGCTGACGCTCCACGGCGAGCCGTAGCCGTAGTAGAACGGGTCGTAGTAGCCGTAGAGGTCGGCGTAGTCCATCCAGTAGGGGCTGCTCACGTAGATGCCGGCGCGGGGCGACCAGAAGCGTACGATGCGTGCCGTGCAAGAGCCGTCCTCGTAGCCGTCGCTGTAACCCTCGTCGTAGATGCTTTGGGCTGTGAGCGTGTCGCTGCCGGTGTTACCCTTATAGTTTTTGCCGCGGCGGTTGTAAGCGTCTACGTCCCACTGCCCGTTGCCGCGGTTGTCAGCCCAAGAGCTTTGGCTGAACACGTCGCCGCTGGCGGAAGAAGAACTGCCGCCGCCGATAGGGGAGAATGTGGACCGTCCGGGGTTGGCCACGTAAGTATCCGAAGAGTTTGATTGCTTGTTCTTTGATGACGGAACGAAATACACGTCGTCATCCTGTGCATAGGCGAACATGCTTGCCGCCAGACACATAGCCAATAACAAAAGTGTCTTTTTCATGATTTGTTCCCTGATAGTGTGTTTATCGCTGCAAATGTAACGACTTTTGCAGCATATCCTTGCACTATTCCACGGATTTTCTGTACTGGCTAAACTCGTGGCAACTTAGAGTTTGCCACGGGGTAACGAAAATACAGCACTCGCAAGATTTTTTGGCAAATATGCCGCTCTCTGCGGCAAACGGACAAATAGTGCTACCTTTGAACCCCCTATCTAACGCGGCTCTGCCGCTTTGCCCATGATACGCTTTATTCTACTATTGGCGCTGGCGCTTGTTCCGTTCGGCGCATTTGCCCAAAGCGTGTGTTCCGACTCCCTGCAACGGGTGATGCAGCAGGAGGAACGCGCGTTTCTCCGTTCGCTCCCGTCGGGGCTGCAACACCGTCAGGCCGTTGCCGTGCTGCAAGCCGTCGGCGGCGACTCCCGTGCGCTCGACAGCATTCGCCATGGCCGCAACGTGCCGCCCGCCCTGCCCGGCGGCGTGAGCGCGCGTTTTCCTCGCGAGGATATCCGCCTCTTCTCGCCCACGGGCAGCGAGGGCGAACGCCTTCCCCTGTTGCTCTACCTGCACGGCGGCGGCTGGTGCTTCGGCAGCGTGAACAGTTGCGCACGCTTCTGCGCCGCGGTGGCTCAGGCGGCGCACTGCCGGGTGGCGGCGTTGAACTATCCCCTTGCCCCGGAACACCCCTATCCGGCCGCCCCGAACAGTTGCCGCGACGCTTTGCGGTTTCTTCGCGCTTCGGCCGACAGCCTTGGCGTTGACACGGCGCGCATTTTTGCCGGCGGCGACAGTGCTGGCGGAAACCTCGCCTTGGCTCTTGCCTTGTCGCCCGGCGCAGGCTTGCGCGGCGTGATACCCATCTACCCCGTGCTGAGGCTCGACAGCGACGATTGCCCCGAGTGGCGAAAGTACGCCAAGGGCTACGGCAACGACGAAGAACTCCTCCTCGCCTTCTACAAGGCTTACCTCTGCCAAGGCGGCGATGCGTCGCAGCCCGACATTTCGCCATTCTTCGCCGACGATGCCGCCCTGCACCGTCTGCCGCCCACAATGCTCATCTCCGCCGGACACGACGTGCTTTGCCGCCAGGCGCGGCAGTTCTTCGAACGCCAGCGCGCCCAAGGGCATCCCACGGAGATGCACCTTTTCCCCACAGCCACCCACCTGTTTGTGACTGTACCGGGACAGCCCTCGGCCTTTGCCGAGGCCGTGAGGCTCACCGCCGGCTTCGTGCGGAGGCAGTAGCGCGCCAAGAGCCGCCCGACGGGGAGTGAAAAAAAAACTGTAATTTTGCAGCGCACCGCGAAGACGCATCGTATTGACAAAGAATAAGAACACACACAATATATGGAAAAGCAATTCAACCGCACACTGGTCACTGCCGCACTGCCCTATGCCAACGGGGGCGTGCACATTGGCCACCTGGCCGGCGTATACGTTCCGGCCGACATTTATGTGCGTTACCTTAGACTGAAAAAGCGCGAAGTCCTCTTTATTTGCGGTTCCGACGAACACGGCGTGCCGGTGACTATCCGCGCCCGCAAGGAGGGCTGCACCCCCCAAGAGGTGGTAGACCGCTACAACAAGCTGATACGCGAAAGCTTTGAGGGCTTTGGCATCTCGTTCGACTTTTTCGGCCGCACCACGTCGGATGTTCACCGCCAGACGGCTTCCGACTTCTTCCGCACGCTCTACGACAAGGGCGAGTTTGTGGAGCAGGAGAGCGAACAGTACTACGACGAGGAGGCGCACACGTTCCTTGCCGACCGCTACATCACCGGCGAATGCCCCCACTGCCACGCTGAGGGCGCATACGGCGACCAATGCGAAAAATGCGGCACTGCACTTTCCCCCACCGAACTGATCAATCCCCGCTCCACCGTGAGCGGCGCAAAACCCGTGTTGCGCAAGACGAAGCACTGGTATCTCCCCCTCGACAAGCACCAACAGTGGCTCGAGCCGTGGATTACGGAGCAGCACAAGGAGTGGCGCAGCAACGTGATGGGGCAGTGCAAGAGCTGGTTCGACATGGGCTTGAAGCCGCGCGCCGTGAGCCGCGACTTGGAGTGGGGCATACCCGTTCCCGTCGAAGGGGCTGACGGCAAGGTGCTTTACGTGTGGTTCGACGCCCCCATCGGTTACATCTCCAACACAAAGGAACTCCTGCCCAACGACTGGGAAAAGTGGTGGAAGAGCAACGACACGCGCCTCATCCACTTCATCGGCAAGGACAACATCGTGTTCCACTGCATCGTGTTCCCCTCAATGCTCAAGGCCGAGGGTTCTTACATCCTCCCCGACAACGTGCCGGCCAATGAGTTCCTCAATCTCGAGGACGACAAGATAAGCACCTCGCGCAACTGGGCGGTGTGGCTCGACGAGTACCTCGTGGACTTCCCCGGCAAGCAGGACGTGCTTCGCTACGTGCTTACGGCCAACGCTCCCGAGACGAAGGACAACAACTTCACGTGGAAGGATTTCCAGGCACGCAACAACAACGAGCTTGTGGCTGTCTATGGCAACTTCGTGAACCGTGCCTTGCAACTCACCAAGAAGTACTACGACGGCGTAGTGCCGGCTGCCGGCACGCTCACGCAGTACGACCTCGACACCATCGAGGAGTTCAAGGGCGTGAAAGCCGAGGTGGAGCGTCTGCTCGAGGCTTTCCGTTTCCGCGACGCTCAGAAGGAGGCTATGAACCTTGCCCGCATCGGCAACAAGTACCTTGCCGACTCCGAGCCGTGGAAGGTTATCAAAACCGACCCCGAACGCGTGAAGACGGTGCTCAACCTCTCCCTCCAGCTCGTGGCAAACCTTGCCATCGCCTTCGAGCCGTTCCTGCCGTTCTCGTCGGAGAAACTGCGCGGAATGCTCCACGTGGACGAGGCGCAGTGGGACCGCCTCGGCGCAGTCGACCTCCTGCCCGCCGGACACCAGCTCGGCGAACCGGCTCTGCTCTTCGAAAAGATTGAGGACAGCGTGGTGGAAGCCCAGGTGCAGAAACTCCTCGACACGAAGAAAGCCAACGAGGCGGCGCAGTTCAAGGCCGCTCCCGTCAAGGAGAACATCCCCTTCGAGGACTTTGAAAAGCTCGACATCCGCGTGGCTACGGTGCTTGCGTGCGAAAAGGTGAAGAAGAGCAAGAAGCTACTCAAGTTCACCCTTGCCGACGGCGCGGAAAACCGTACCATCGTGAGCGGCATAGCCCAGTTCTACAACCCTGAGGACTTGGTGGGCAAGCAGGTGTGCTACGTGGCCAACCTCGCCCCCCGCACCATCAGCGGCATTGAGAGCCAAGGCATGATTCTCTCCGCCGTAAACTTCGACGACAGTCTCTCCGTAGTGACCGTAGACCGCAAGGTGGTCCCCGGCAGTCAGGTGGGATAGTCCAGCCGGCGGCTTCTTCTTTAACGGACAGCCTGAACAAAGCGAAACGCATCTCTTTGTTCAGGCTGTCTTTACAATATTATTATTGCTGACGCA
>CAVGTD010000090.1:0-6560 GCA_963632215.1 Clostridiales bacterium | reverse complement strand
GTGACGTGTCGCCGCTTCGCGCCGCCACTCTGCCCTGGGCTATGAGCAGCTGGCCCTTCCGTTGAGATTTTAGGCTGCACCTCAGCATACCGAACAAGTTCGCTTTGCTTTCGGTTTGCACTAAAATTCAGGCCGCGGTTTGCGGGCAATATCTTGCAGAAAAAACGGGATTTTGCCCCCTACCCATAGCCGCAAGAGCGGCTCTATACCGTGCGAAAAAGGATTAGCAACGCAAACCCGAGGGGCGCGTTGCTAATCCTTTTTGTTTTCAAAAATCTTCCGCCGTTCGGGGAAGGATTATTTCAGGGATACGAAAATTTCCTTTTCGTCTTCGTTCACGTTGAGCTTGCCCTCGCGGAGCAACCAGCCAAGACCGAGGTAGAGGTCCTTGTCGGAGCGGGTCTTAATGGCTTTCTTCAAGTCCTTGCCAGAAAGTTCACCGGCAGCGTTGAGAGCTTCCCAAATTTTGCCAGCCAATTCGCCAGCCTTTTCTTCAAACATGTTCTAAATATATGTTAGTTGGACATTTGTGAGGGTTATTACTATTTAACCCCTAACGCAAGCAAAGGTACAACTAAAAACGAGAAAGCCTTTATTCCCTGCTGAAAATCAAGCAATTATAACAGCAAACAAACAATACTGCTTAATGGAGATTGCAAAAACTTGCTTTCGCTGCGGCGTTTCTTTGCCGTTTTTGCGAATGCATACTGATTGTCAGGCAGTTCAATTGCCTTGCCGGCGGATTGCCAGCCTATTGAAAAGCCGTATTTTTGCACTTGCGTATGAAGGAATTTGAATTACAGTCGAACTATGCCCCCATGGGCGACCAGCCAGAGGCCATCCGCGAACTGACGGAAGGCGTGAAGAACGGCGTGCCGGCGCAGGTGCTGCTCGGCGTGACAGGCTCGGGAAAGACGTTCACCATAGCCAACGTCATCAAAAACGTGAACAAGCCGACACTCGTGCTGAGCCACAACAAGACGCTTGCGGCACAGCTCTACTCGGAGTTCAAGGGTTTCTTCCCCAAGAACGCCGTGGAGTACTACGTGTCGTACTACGACTACTACCAGCCCGAAGCATACATTGCCTCGACCGACACCTATATAGAAAAGGACCTCGCCATCAACGAGGACATCGACAAACTGCGGCTCGCAGCCACCTCGGCCCTGCTCTCGGGCAGGAGCGACGTGGTGGTGGTTTCGTCCGTGTCGTGCATCTACGGCATGGGCAATCCCTCGGCGTTCTACGAGAACGTGGTGGAACTGAAAGTAGGGCGCACGCTCTCGCTCAACTCGCTGCTCAACCGCCTGGTGTCGAGCCTCTACGTGCGCAACGACGTGGCTCCAAAGGCGGGCAATTTCCGCGTCAAAGGCGACACGGTGGACATATTCCTGGCCTATGCCGACGAAATCATACGCGTTTGTTTCTGGGACGAGGAAATTGACAGCATCGAGGAGGTAGACGCCCTTTCCGGCACGAGGCTGAACACGTACGACGAGTACAAGGTGTATCCCGCCAACCTTTTCCTCACTTCAAAAGAGACGCAGGAGGCGGCCATCCGCCTCATTCAGGACGACCTTGTGGCGCAGGTAAAACTCTTCGAGGAGAACGGCAAGGCGCTCGAGGCCAAGCGGCTGAAAGAACGCGTGGAATACGACATCGAAATGATACGCGAACTTGGCCACTGCGCCGGCATTGAGAACTACTCCCGCTATTTCGACGGGCGAGAGGGCGGGACACGCCCGTTCTGTCTGCTCGACTTTTTCCCCGAGGACTTTCTCCTCGTCATCGACGAGAGCCACGTCACCGTGCCGCAGATACGAGCCATGTACGGCGGCGACCGCTCGCGCAAGGAGTCGCTCGTCAACTACGGTTTCCGGCTGCCCGCCGCCCTCGACAACCGTCCGCTGAAATTCGACGAGTTTCACGAAATGGCCAAGCAGGTAATTTACATCAGCGCTACTCCGGCAGAGTACGAGCTGGGCGAGAGCGAGGGCGTAGTGGTAGACCAGGTAATACGCCCGACGGGCTTGCTCGACCCTATCATCGAGGTGCGCGACACAGACTTCCCCGTGGACGACCTGATGGACGAGATTTTCAAAGCCCGCAAGCAAAACGAGCGCGTGCTGGTGACCACGCTGACCAAACGCATGGCGGAGGAACTGACGGAATACCTGCTGAAACACGAAATAAACACGGCGTACATCCACAGCGACGTGGACACCCTGGAACGCGTGCAAATCATGGAAGACCTGCGACGGGGCGTGTACGACGTGCTTGTCGGCGTAAACCTGCTGCGTGAGGGGCTCGACTTGCCCGAGGTGGCTCTCGTGGCCATTCTCGACGCAGACAAGGAGGGCTTCTTGCGGTCAGACCGTTCGCTCACACAGACGGCAGGGCGCGCCGCCCGCAACGTCAACGGACGGGTAATCATGTACGCCAAGGAAATCACGCAGTCCATGCAGCGCACCATCGATGAGACAAACCGCCGCCGGGCCAAGCAGATAGCATACAACAAAGAGCACAACCTCACGCCGCGCCCCATCATAAAGCCCATCGAGAGCAACGAACTCGTGGCGATGCAGCGCGAACGAATGCGCCGTCAGCAAGGAACCGGCACCGCCGCCACTGGCGCAAAGCCCTATGCCATCGAAGAGGGTCTGTCTGCCCAAGCAGCCGAAGGCATGGCAGCCTACAACACCACAAAGAAAGGGAAAGCGGAAACCGTCGAAGAGAAAAAGGAGCGGCTGCGAAAGGCAATGAAAAAGGCAGCCGAAAACTTCGACTTCGTCATAGCCGCCCAAATACGCGACGAACTCCTCGCGCTGGACAAGCAAGGATAAACGCCACCGCACAGAAAAGGATTTGGGAGCTTTTGCACACAAAAAACACACGCTCACCGAATGCACGGGCTTTTCGCCTTTGGCACGGTGAGCGTGTGTTTTGCGTCTGTCAGATGTCCCCGTCGAAAAGCGAGAGCTGACGCGGTTCGTCGGGGTCGGGTTCGTCCACGGGCACGGCCTCGTCTGCTTCGCTGGGGGACGGTTCTGGTTCAGGCTCGGGGAAACGGGTCGGTTCCAGCTCCTCGATACGTTCCACGGCACAGGTGGTGAGACGCTTGCCCTTGGCCTTGAAACTCTTTGTGCCGATGAACTGTTCGGCATCCACTTCGAGAGGGTCGCGGAAACTGTCGCCGCCGCCAAACGTAACGAGCAAGCGGGGGTAAGCCTGACCGGAAAGGAGAACGAAGCGCGACTCGGGATTTTCGCCAAGGAAATTTTGCGGGCGCGACTGCGAACAGCGTTCGAGCGTGAAACGCTTGACGTAGGGATAGTTCTGTTGGTCGGCGTCGAAGAGTACGGCTGTCCACACCTTATCGGGATTGAATTTCTCCACGCGCAGGATGCCCGTAGGCTCGTAGTGGTTGTTCACGTCGAACGAGGTGGTGTAGAAGAGGCCGTTTTGCAGGACTACAAGCACAAGGTCGTCTGCTTGGAACTCGCCGAGGTATTCACCGCGCGCGTCGTAGTTGAGGCGCTGCACATCGTGGTCGAACCACACCTTGCGACCGCCTAGGGTTGACACGCCGTGGGCTTTGAGCGTTATCTTGTGCACGTCGAGGCGCGTAAGCAGGTTGCCCTTGCTTTGGCGGCCCTTGACGAGGATTTCGCCAAAGTCCTTGTCCATGCTGATGCGCTTGAGCTTGGGATTGGGGCGGAACGTCACCTTGATAGTCTCAGCCTCGCCGTTGGGATTGGCGGAGAAGTAGAGTATTTTGCTGCCGGGCGTGCCGGTGGTCACGTCGTACTCGCGGTCGTGCGTGATGCTCGTAACGTTGAAACGCTTAATGAAACAGGCGTTTGTAGCTCCGTCGCGGTAGACGGCGTTGTAGATGGTGCGCTTGTCGCCCTTTTTGAACACGGCGATGTGGATGATTTCAGCCTTTTTCTTCTTCTCGTTTTTAAGGCGTTCGTTTTCGCCGATAAACACTTTGTCCTGCACGCGCGTCACCTTGTACGTGCCGTCGCGGTAGAAGAGAATCACGTCGTCGATTGGCGAACAGTTCTCCACGAACTCTTCCTTTTTCAGCCCCGTACCCATAAAGCCGTTCTCGCGGTCGATGTAGAGTTTCTCCGTGGCCTCAATTACCTTCGTGGCCTCAATGTTGTCGAACGAGCGTATTTCGGTGCGGCGGGGATATTCGGCGGCGTACTTGTCGTAGATGAGCTGATACCAGTTGGCGGTGACTTCGACCATATTGTGCAGGTCGTTGTCGATGCGCGCCACTTCCTCCTTCATGCGGGCTATGAGTTCGTTGGCCTTGTCCTTGTTGAACTTGAGGATGCGAGCCATCTTTATTTCCATGAGCCGGAGGATGTCCTCGCGCGTGATTTCGCGGTAGAACTGCGGCTTGAACGGCGTAAGCCGGCTGTCGATGTGCGCCACGGCCGCGTCCATATCCTTTGCCTGTTCAAAGGCTCGGTCTTTGTAGATGCGTTCCTCAATGAAGATGCGTTCAAGCGAAGCGAAGTGAAGGCTCTCCATTAGTTCGCCCCGGCGGATGAGAAGTTCCCGCTCAAGGAGCGAGCGCGTTTTGTCCACCGAACGGCGCAGCACGTCGCTCACGGTGAGGAACTTGGGGTGCTTGTCCTCGATGACGCAGCAGTTGGGGCTGATGCTCGTTTCGCAGTCGGTGAAGGCGTAGAGTGCGTCGATAGCCTTGTCGCTCGACGTGCCGGGCGTGAGGTGAACGTGAATTTCCACCTCGGCGGCGGTATTGTCCTCCACTTTGCGAATCTTTATCTTCCCTTTCTCGTTGGCTTTAAGGATTGAGGCTATGAGCGTGGTGGTGGTTTTTCCGTAGGGTATTTCGCGGATGACGAGCGTCTTGTTGTCGAGTTTCTCAATCTTGGCACGCACCTTCACGCTGCCGCCTCGCATACCGTCGTTGTAGCGCGAGGCATCAATGGAGCCGCCCGTCTGGAAGTCGGGATAGAGGCGGAACTCCTCGCCGTGCAGATATTTAATGGCCGCCTGGCAGAGTTCGCCGAAATTGTGCGGAAGTATTTTCGAAGCCAAACCCACGGCAATGCCGTCGGCCCCCTGCACAAGGAGCAACGGGAACTTCACGGGCAGCGAGACGGGTTCTTTCTTGCGCCCGTCGTACGACATTTTCCATTCTGTGGTTTTGGGATTGAAAAGCACGTCGAGCGCAAATTTCGAGAGGCGTGCCTCGATGTAACGCGAGGCGGCTGCGCTGTCGCCAGTGAGAATGTTGCCCCAGTTTCCCTGACAGTCAATGAGCAGGTTCTTCTGCCCGAGCTGCACAAGCGCGCCCTCGATAGAGGCATCGCCGTGAGGGTGGAACTGCATAGTGTGTCCCACCACGTTGGCCACTTTGTTATAGCGGCCGTCATCGAGCAGTTTCATGGAGTGAAGCACGCGGCGTTGTACGGGTTTCAAGCCGTCATCGAGGTGCGGCACGGCACGCTCAAGGATTACGTACGAGGCGTAGTCGAGAAACCAGTTTTGGTACATACCCGTGAGCTGCACCTTGCCGTCTTCGTCCTTCACCCCGGCAGGACGATAGTCGGTATGCGCCGCCGTCTGCGTGTCGGTATCCTGTTCGTCGGGAGTAAGTTGCTCGTCGCGTTCTTCTGTCTCTTTGTCGTGAATGTCTTCGCTCATATATAATATATGTGTATCGGGAGGGGAGTTTTTCGTGTTCTTCAAGGCAAAAGTACAAAAAAACGGGCGGAATGCCCCTCGCCGCCCCGTCTTGCCTGACATGAATAGGCTTGCCGAAGCCACTTTCTCACCCGAAAGTATGACAAGAATGTCAGTCCGGGCGAGAAAATTCCAGCCCAAAGATTTTTTTGGCACGCTGATTGCTCCTTATGGGGTGTCTGCACGGCGAGCGTGCAGCAGAACAAACATTCACGAAAACAAATAAAAGATTAAATACATTATGGGAAAGATTATCGGTATTGACCTCGGTACGACCAACAGCTGCGTATCCGTTTTTGAAGGTAACGAACCTACTGTCATCGCCAACAGCGAAGGCAAGCGCACCACCCCCTCTATCGTAGCCTTTGTGGAAGGCGGCGAACGCAAGGTGGGCGACCCCGCAAAGCGTCAGGCTGTGACCAACCCCCTGCGCACCATCTATTCTATCAAGCGTTTCATGGGCGAGAACTACGACCAGGTGCAGAAGGAAATTGCCCGTATGCCCTACAAGGTGGTTCGCGGCGAGAACAACACCGCCCGCGTCGAAGTGGACGGCCGCCAGTATACTCCGCAGGAAATCTCGGCCATGGTTCTCCAGAAGATGAAGAAAACCGCTGAGGACTACCTCGGACAGGAAGTGACCGAAGCCGTCATCACCGTGCCTGCCTACTTCTCCGACTCGCAGCGCCAGGCTACGAAAGAAGCCGGACAGATTGCAGGCTTGGAAGTGAAGCGCATCGTGAACGAGCCTACGGCAGCAGCCCTTGCCTACGGTATCGACAAGGCCAACAAGGACATGAAGATTGCCGTGTTCGACCTCGGTGGCGGTACGT
>CAVGTD010000089.1:0-6630 GCA_963632215.1 Clostridiales bacterium | reverse complement strand
TGCTCCTTGCTCTGTTGAAGCTGCTCCTTGCTCTGTTGAAGTTTTTCCTTCTGTCTTTTCAGTTCCTTTTCACGCCGCATAATCTCGGTGTCGCGGTCTTCTATCGCCTGATAGTATTCGTCCTCAACGTTCATGTCCTGACGCATTTCTGAGTCTGCTGCGGCTGCTGTTAGGCGGTGGAGCATGTACATCATGTCGGCATCATCTTCGTACTTATTCTCGTCAATGTTGAGAACTTGACTGTCTGCCGTGTCTTTTTGGGATTGGTCGAAAACGCTCAAAACCTTTTCAAGACGGTTGTTCACACGCCCGCGTAGTCGGGGAATCTGAACGATAATGCTATTGTGCGTAAGGCTCTCCACGAACGGTTCGTTGCGGCCGTCCTTCACTATTTGCCCGTTATAGTCGTAAACGTCGTGATTGACGTAAACCACCGGTTCCTTTATGTCGCCGACAAGATGCCCAAGCAAGTAGACTGCTACCATGGGGTAGGCAAAGCCTTTGGGGGAATCGTCACACATATTGAGTTTGCTGCTGTATTGTGCGCCAAGATACTGGCGGAAGCGCAGCGTTTCGGTGGCGAGCCACGTCTTCTGCAACTCTATGAGGATGATGCGTTCTTTTTCTTCTCCGCTCTCTGCATCCAATTCGCATACTGTGGCGGCGAAGTCAATGCGGAACATGGAGAGCGTGTCACGTGTGCCGTTTACATATTCATGCGGACGCATCTCTACCTTTATCACCTCCTTTTTGAGCAATGCAGACAATACGGTCTTGGATATACGCTCATCGGCCATAATGTATTTGAACACAGAGTCGTAGATAGGATTGGCAACGTGCAGTATCATAGGCGTTGGTACTTTTCGTGGTTATTCTATGTGCAAACTTACGCATTTTTGATGGATAGCAGCAGTTTGCAAGGAAACGACTTCAAAAGAGGGAATAATGAACGCAAGCCGGGTAATTCCCCATCAATGTTCAGGAGAACTGCCCGGCTTACGGCATTATTGCGCTTGTAAGCGGTGTTTACTATGATTCGTCGCCTCCGTAGTAGCTCTTACCGTAGGCGTATCCGTAACGGTAGCCTCCGTAACGGTAGCCGTATCGATACCCGCCATAACGGTTGCCTGTGTGCGGAACGCCGTTGAGAAGCAAGGCCATGCGGTTGTACGAGTTCGAGGTATAGAGGTTGTCTACCTCGCCCAACAGCCGCTTGTCCATCAGGCCGGCACGGATAACGAACAGAGTCACGTCGGCGCAGTCCTTTACGATGGCCGTGTCTGCCACAATCTCTACGGGCGGGCAGTCAAGGATGATGTAGTCGTAGCTTTTGCGAAGCTTCTCAATGAGTTCGGTGAGTTTGCCATTAGCAAGGAGTTCTGTGGGATTGGGCGGAATAATGCCTACGGACAGCACGTCCGCGTTTGCGCCAATTGCGTCAGCATGGACGAGTTCGTCCACGTCGTCGGTAATGCATCCAAGGAAACTCGATACGCCCTTGTTACCCGTAACGCCCGAAGCTTGCGAGAGGCTGGCGTGGCGAAGGTCGAGGTCGACGGCCAGCACGCGTTTGTTTTGCAAGGACAGTGCCTTGGCGAGGTTGAGTGCGGTAAGGCTCTTGCCGGCACCGGCGTTCATGCTGGTCAACATAATCACCCTGCTCTCGCCCTCCACATTGTGCATGAAGTAGTTGAGCTTGGTGCGGAGTATGCGGAATGCCTCGTTTATCATGTCGCGACAGTTCTCCTGCACATATACCTTTCGAACCACGTCCCTTTTGCTTCGCCGCAAGCTGTGGTGCTTGCCGATAGCGGGAAGTTCGCCGATAAATGGAATCTTCATGCCTTCAAGGTCGGCGCGGCTGCGTACGGTGTGGTTGAGCGTTTCGTTGAGGTAAAGCACGGCGATAGGCAGTGCCAAACCGGCAACAAGCGAAATGAGCAGAATGATGGAACGGCGCGGCGACGAGGGGTGCTCGCTGCCGATGGGGGGCTGGATAATGCGCGTGTTCCACGCCGTGAAGGTCTTGGAAAGTTCGTTTTCCTCGCGCTTTTGCAGCAAGTAAATGTAGAGTGTTTCCTTCACCTGCTGCTGACGGCCAATGGCGAGCAACTGCTTCACCTGCTGCGGCGTGCTGGCCAGTTTGGCGTTGTTCTTCTCTTCGGTGCTTTCCCAGTTGTTCACCTGCGTCTGCAGCTGTTCTATAAGGTTGTCGAGCGAGTGCGTGATGGTCTGCTTTTTCAGGGCTATCTCAGAGTTGATTTTCTGTACGAGCGGACTGTTCTCGCTGCTGTTGTTAAGCAGGTCGTTGCGAGTGGTGACGGTTTTGTTGTAGTCGTCAATCATCTTCTCAATGCCCGTACTGCCAATGCCCGTATTGGTGGGGAGATACTGCCCCTGCTTTCCCGTGTTGAGGTATTCGCGCACGTAGCGAGCCACGCCGAGCTGGTTGTTCAGGGTGAGAATCTGATCGTTGTTCTTTGCGCTCTGCGTCATGTACTGCGCCGAAGCGGCTTCAGCGTCGGGGATGTGCGTGCGGCTCTTGTAGTCGGATATTTTCTGGTCTACGTCGCCGAGTTCTTTCGACAAGACGTTGAGCCTTTCGGTGATAAATTCGAACGTGCTTTCGGCCACGCGGTTGCGGTCTTTGAGCCACTGTTCGTTGTACACCTCAATGAGTTTATACAGAATATCGGCGGCGCGCTGCTTGCTCTCGTCGGTCATGGTGAGGTTGAGTATGGTTGACTCCTTGTCACTCAACGCCACTTCGAGGCGAGTGTTGTAGTAGTTGCCAACGGCTTGCTGGGGAAGTTTGCTAACGTAGATTACCTCCTCGTTGAACGTGTTGCGCCAATCTTCGGTGGGCTGTATCACCACGACACCCACAGGCGTTTTGGCAAACGTTCCCATCTTCACGGTGATATGTTTGTCCGTTTCGCCGTCGGCTGTTTCAAAGTCCCACAGTTCGGCGGTGCGGTCCTTGCGGAGTCGCATCTTGAATGTGCAGTAAGCTTCGTCGGGGGTATGGGGCATAAGCAGCGTCACGGGCGAGTGGTCGTAGAGCGGGATGCGGTGCAATCCGTTGTCCTGCTCCATCTGCACGTCGAGGTGCAGACGTTTCACCACCTCCTGCATCAGCACGGGGGCGGAAATTGTCTGAATTTCGTTGTTGATGTTCGACATATTGCCGATTATCCCGAGGTTGGCGAGGTCGTCGCTCAAACTTCCTGCCTGACCGCCTTTGCGGTCTTCGCTCTTGACAAGCAACTGCGTGGTCTTCCGGTAGGTGGGCGTGGCGCAGAGTATAGCCAGTGCGCCCACACATATGGCTACCGACACACTCAACACAATCCATCGCCAATGCTTTAAAATTAGAAAACCAAATTCAACGAGGTTAAAGTTCTCTTCTTGTTCGTTCTGTATACTTGTGGTCTGTTCGCTTGCCATAAGTTCTATGGGTAATATTTCTCTCTGAGTGGTAAGTTCCTGCAAAGTTAAGTCCTCTAAGACATATTTAAAAGAATAAGAGGTAAAATCGGGGGGTAATTTTTCGTTTTTCTCGTATTGGAGTTATTTGGAAAGGAAGTCGAGCATTGCCTTCATGGCTTTTTGCCTCACCTCGGCATCGCGGATACACTCAAAGGGGAAGCCCATCGACAGGGTGCGGTAGTCGCGCCCTTTGTAAGCCACGCCGGCACTTTGTCCGTTTCCGTAGGCAAAGGCGGCAAAGGCTTTCGTTCCAGCGGGGACGATGGCGTCGGGGGCTACGGCGGCGTAGTGGGTGGAGTTGGGCTGACGGTAGATGGGGAACTGCATATTCAGTCCGTTGACCATGCCGGTGGAATCGATGCGCGCCGAACCGTCGTACTTGAATTTCAGCACATTCTCCGTAAACGTGCGATCTGCCCCGTCGAGGTTGTCACTGCCTACATAACTGCCGCTAAGCAGGAGTGAGCCGCCGCCTTTAAGGTAGGCGGAGAGTTTATTGCGCGCCGCCGTAGTGAACACGGGGAACGGACGCAGGTTCCAGGGCTTTCGGGCTTGCAGTCCGGCGATGTAGTCTACTACCGCATAGCCACGCAACGACAGAGCCGACGAGGCGAACGCCTCCACGCTGACGGACGAGAACGAATAGTCGTCCGAGGCTGCAATGGCCGTACCGTGCGCCAAGGGATAGTCGAAGGTGTTGCCGGCTATTTCCTTGCCCACGAGTTCGTGCCCCGAACGCCCCATGCCGTTCGAAGCCGAGCGTGAAAAATTTTGCTGCTTGCCGCAATAGGCTGTGGTGGAGATATAAGCTACGCCGGGGTCAACGTCGAGCAGGAAGCCGAGCGAGTCGGGTGTGTCGATACAAGCCGGGCCGCTCAGGCGCGTAAAGGCGTTGACCACCATCACCTTGGGAGCGTTGTTCTTCGTGCTGCGGTACACGCTGAGCTGCTCTGAGGGGAAACTCTCTCCGCCAGCGTTCACGGCAGTCACCTTGAATGTATATATGCGCCCGGGCTGAATAGTCATGCGGTAGTTGGTGGCGTTGCCCACGCTCAGTCCGTTGTCGTAGTCGTCGCCGCCCGTTTTAGTATAAAGCACGTAGCCAGCAGGTGCGGCAGTCTGCTCGAGTGAGTCGGGCGTTGCCTGCCACGTGAGCTGCACTTCGCCTCCGTCAGTCAGCGTGGCGGCAAAGGCGTGGGGCGGCAAGGGCTGCACTGTGCACGAGGCAATGCCGTGCTCGTGGTTCACAAAACGAAGGATGCTTTTGTACACCGAACGCGCAAGGGCGAACTTGAACAGCGGGTCGTGTCCGAAGCGCATATCGGCGTAGTTCTGGTGCGACATGGTTTCGAGGATAGCCGACGGAACGGCCGGCATACGCGTTTCGGCGTAGTTGCGGTCCCAATGCTCGCGCTGGGTCCACGCCACGCCGAACGACCGGCTTAGGTCGGCTGTAAGGTTGTTGAGCATGAGCTGGGCAAAGTCCGACGAAGCCTGTCGCGAAAGCCCCGACGGGTATTCCGTGCGTCCGTCGCCATCTTGCGTGGTAGAGATTGCCAGCGAGCCGTAGATGCTCTGGTCCGTACGATAGCCGGCATCGCTGTGCACGGCAAGGGACAGTTCAAACGGCACCCGCCCGCCAGCGGCGTTCTCGCCCGAGGAGGGGACGTACACGCTGCCGCTTGCCAAGGAGTTGAGCATATTGCTCCGCACGCGCAGGTCGTCGTTGTAGTCGTTTGCGCCGCCTTCGGTGTTCACGAGTGTATCGGCTACTCCTGCCCATTGTGCGTAGTAGCGGGCGGCTTCCAGGTAGCGGGGCAATCCGGACGTGCCGGCCTGTCCTCGTTCGGTCTGCCCTACACCACCGCCGAAGCGCACGCCGTCGGCCGTCACTGCGCCACGGTGGTCGCTTTGGTTGGTCAGCACCACACGTCCGGCGGTGTTCTGCCCTTTGTCAAACTCAAACGTTCCGAGGTAAACCCACGTGCCGCCGCCCATCTGCTGGTTGACGGTAAACGTGGTGCGTCCGCCTTTGTGGAACACTGTATATCGGGCATCAGGCACGGAGTTGGGTCGCGTGGCGTAACTCACATAAACTGCGTACCGTCCGGCCGTGGGAATATCGGGTGTCCACGTGGCTGAAACGAGGCGTATCTTGCGGTTCACGGCAGGGGCAAAGCGGTACGTGCCTTGGCGGAAAGGGTTCATGCCGTCGGTCAACAGTCCGCCCAACGGGGCGAAACCAACGGAGTCGGCCGATTGTTGCCACAGGGCATCGTCCTGCGCCGTTTCGGCATACGTGCCTTGTTGCGCCGGGCGGTCGTTGTCCACCACGGCTTCGTGTGTCTGGTAGTCGCGTTCGCGCGGACAAGCCACCACGGCCCCTGCCTTTTCGAGCATGGGGAAAAGATAGGGGAAGACGAACGACTGGGTGAAGATGTCCTCGGTGGTGCAGAAAAGGTTGGGACGCTGCCACTGCCACGAACCGTTCTTGTAATAACGTCCGTGGCTGGGCCAGATGAACAAATGGCGGCCTCGCAATCCGCTCGTCACCTTGTAGGGGAGCGAAGTGTTTTCCACCCACGGCTGTCCCGTGTAGTTCAGTTTCCCCCAAAGGCGTGTCTCGTCTTGCCCCGTCTGGCGCAGAATGTTCGGCACGAGGTCTTCAATAAGTTGCCCTTTCCCGCTGCGTATCATAAGGCGGTAGGTATTGTAGGGGGCGGGAATCCGACGTTGTAGTTCGGAATAGATACGGCCGACGCTTTGAGGCGTAAAGGGCTGCGAGCAGAACGGCTCGTTGGCATATGCGGTGAGTTCGCGGCGTTCATCGTCAATGCGCAACGAGTCCATCCTCATAGAGTTTGCCGGTTTGTAGCCGCTGAGCGAGTACGAGCCGAAATAGCCGCTCGCCGCCGTCTGCACGTCGGTCTGCGCCCAGCCGCCCAACGGCATCGCAAGGAGGAGTATATATAATAAGGTATAGGTCTTAAGTCGCATGGTGGAAAGGAAATTTTCAGCCTCTTAGGTAGGGTGTTTAAAATCCCGTTTTTTCTGCAAAATATTGCCACAAACCGCGGCCTGAAAGGCCAGCTCTCTTGATACCGGGCAACGCCCGGGTTCTCGGGCTAATCAGCGGAATTT
>CAVGTD010000088.1:0-6638 GCA_963632215.1 Clostridiales bacterium | reverse complement strand
TAGCATTATCTTTTTCATAGGTTGACGAATTTGTGTGTCTTATGTTTTGGGGGCGCAAGCCGCGCCGCCCGTTAGAACTCCTGGCCGATGATGAAGTGGAACTGCGAGCCGCCGGCGCGCTTGCCGCTGTAGCCGCTTATCTGCTTCTGGAAACCGTATGCCCAGTCGATACCCATCAGGCCCACCATGGGGAGCAGAATGCGCACGCCCACACCGGCCGAACGCTTCATGTTGAAGGGGTTAAACTTTTTCACGTCTGACCATGCGTTACCGCCTTCGAGGAAGGCGAGGGCGTAGATGGAGGTGGACGTTTCGAGCATGAGCGGGTAGCGAAGTTCGAGCGTCATGCGGCTGTATGCGTAGGCATCGCCGTAGTAGGAGTTGTTGCCCGAGAGCGAGCCGTTCTCGTAACCGCGAAGCCCGATGGTCTCGGTGAGGTAACTGTTGGAGTAGCCCGACATGCCGTCGCCGCCCACGTAGTAGGTTTCGAAGGGCGACTTCTTGTGGCGGTTGTACGCGCCCAATATGCCGAACTCGCAACGAGTCATCAGCACGGGTGCCTTGACCGCACTGCTAAGGGCCGTGAAACTGCGGAACTTGAGCTTCCACTTGTGGTATTCAATCCAGCGGTACTTCTCTTGCAGTTCCTTTTGGTAGTTTGCGCTCTGGTAGTCGGTGGCCAACGCCTTGTAGTTGCGGCCGTCCCAAAGCGAGTAGGGCGGCGTGAGCGTGAGCTGCAGCAGGAACTCCGAACCCTTGCGGGGGAAGAACGGGTGGTCCGTGGAGTTGCGCTGCAACGAGAGCGAGAGGTTGATGTTGTTGCTGTTGCCGTCGGTGAGCAGGAAGTACTGCCACGACTTCAGCATATAGCGCGTATAGCCCAGCTCGGCCATGAACGTGAAGTAGTCGTCGGGCCAGCGCAGACGCTTGCCGAAGCCCAGGCTAAGCGTGAGCTGTTTCACATACTTGTCGGGGTCGTAAGCGTCGGTGTAGTAGTTCGAACTTGTGCCGTAGCCGTAGGCGTAGTTCAGGTAGTTGTTGTAGTAGTTCTGGTTGATGTAGTTGGAGTTTACGTCGCTCTGCTTGCTGTACGAAATGCCGAACGAGAGCTGGTTGGGGCGTTTGCCGCCCAGCCACGGTTCGAGGAACGAGAGCGAGTAGCTCTGGTAGTAAGTACCGTTGGTCGACACTTGGAGCGAGAGCGTCTGGCCGTCGCCCTGCGGGATGAAGCCGCCGCGCTTCAAGCCCTTGCGGAAGAGGTTTTGCACGGAGAAGTTGGTGAACTTCAACCCGACGCGTCCGATGATACCCGTTTGTCCCCAGCCGGCGGAGAGCTCAATCTGGTCGCCGCCCTTGGTGGTGAGGGGGTAGTTGAGGTCGACTGTGCCGCTGACGGGGTCGGGCTTGATGCCGTTTTGCCCGAACTGCGACTGAAGGGCTTCGGGGTCGAACTGGTTCATCTGCGCCAGGTCCTGAATGGAACGCTTGATGTTCTCCATCGAGAAGAGGTCGCCCGGCTTGGTGCGCAGCTCGCGGCGGATGACGTTCTCGTAAACGCGGTCGTTGCCGGTGATGCGCACGTGGTTGAACGTGGCCTGCTGGCCCTCGGAGATGCGCATTTCGAGGTCGATGGAGTCGCCGTCGATGTTCACCTCAACGGGGTTGAGGTTGTAGAACACGTAGCCGTTGTTGTAGTAGAGGTTGCCGATGGCGTCGTCGTCGGACGTGAGTCGCTTGTTCAGGAGCGTCTGGTTGTACACGTCGCCCTTCTGCATTTGCAGGATACGTTCGAGGAGGTCGGAGTTGTACACCGTGTTGCCCACCCACGACACGTTGCGCAGGTAGTACTTTTTGCCCTCGTAGAGGTTGAGGTGGACGTTCACGTGCTTTTCGTCGACCGTCTCGATGCTGTCGCTCACGATCATGGCGTCGCGGTAGCCCCAGGAGTTCATCTTCTCGATGAGGAGATCCTTGTCCTCGGCGTACTTCTCGGGCAGGAACTTGTGCGAGCGGAAGAGCTTGAAGGGGCGGATCGAACGTTCCGACGTTTTTTTCATCGCCTTTTTGAGCTTGATGATTTTCCCCTTGTCGTCGATGCCCGTGATGTAGATGTGTTTTACGCGCGTCTTCTGGTTTTTGTCGATGTGGATGTCGACAATCACGCGGTTGTCGCCCGTTACGTCGTCGCGCTGAACGATGTTGACGGCGCAGTTCTTAAAGCCTTTTTCCTCGAAGTGCTTCTTGATGTAGTGCTCGGCGCGGTTCACCATGTCGGTGGTAATCTGGTTGCCCAGCTGGAAGCCGATGATTTTTTCGCAGTCCTCGCGCTCCGACTTCTTCACGCCCGTGTAGTTGATGCTCGAAATGCGCGGCTGCGCCGTCAGTTTGACGTGCAGGTACGCCTTTCCGCCGACGATGCTGTCGGCCACAATCTCCACGTTCGAAAACACCTTTTGCGCCCAGTACTTGCGTATGGCTTCGCTGATGTCGGGACCGGGTATCTCGTAGGTCTGCCCAACGACAAGGCCGGAGATGTTTTGCAGGTAGTCCGCATCGTAGCCCTTCATCTCGTCCACGACAAGGCCGCCCAGCACGTAGCTCGGGTGGTTGGCAGTGTAGGTGATGACGGGCGTTTGCGCCGCGCCGCCGTCGGGGGTTTCCGTTTGCGCCTTTGCCGCGCCGAAACTCATGAGAGCCAAGGCGAGTGCCAGTGCGTTGCGTGAGGAATATTTCATTTATGGTGATGGATAACGGAGCCGTGCCAGGTAGTTGCGGCTTCCTTACATTTCTATTTGTTGCTTACTTGTTCGCTCGTTTTGCCGTAGCGGCGCTCGCGGTTCTGGTACCACGCAATGGCCTCTTCGAGGTCCGCTTTGTGAAAGTCCGGCCAGTAGGTGGGGCAGAAGTAGAACTCCGTGTAGGCGCACTGCCAGAGCAGGTAGTTGCTCAGGCGCACCTCGCCGCCCGTGCGGATGAGCAGGTCGGGGTCGGGCATGAAGCTCGTTTCGAGGCGCGAGGAGATAAGCCGCTCGTCGATGTCGGCGGGCTGCAGCGCGCCTTGTTTCACATCGTCGGCGATGCGCTTCACCGCCGCCGTGATTTCCCAGCGCGAGCTGTAACTCAGGGCGATGACCATCGTCATGCCCGTGTTGACGGCCGTGCGCTCCTGCAAGCCGAGTATTGCGCTGCGCACCTCGGCCGGCACGCGGGCGAGGTCGCCTATGATGCGCAGACGCACGTTGTTGTTCATGAAGAGTTCCTCCTCGAGCGAGGTGAGGATGAGGCTCATCAGGGCGGCCACTTCGGCGGCCGGGCGGTTCCAGTTTTCGGTGGAGAACGTATAGAGCGTCAAGAACTTCACCCCCATGCGCGAGCAGGCGGTGGTGATTTCGCGCACAGTGGCCACGCCTTGCTGGTGGCCGAAGCTGCGGTCCAGACCGCGCGCCTTGGCCCAGCGTCCGTTGCCGTCCATGATGACGGCTATGTGTGCAGGTATTCTTGATGTATCGAGTTGCATAGGGTGTTTTCTTCTTTTCTCGTGACTTCCTCGCCTTATGGCCTTGCCTCGCGGCCGCTTAGTCGCGGTTGCAGGTGGGGCACTTGGGGTTGAGGTCGTAGGTGAGCGTGAGCATGAGCGAGGAGTAGATGTCCTTGTTGCGGAACAGGCTGCTCTCGATGCCGAGCGGCGCTTCGAGGCCGTCGAGCTTGTCGGAGATCGAAAAGTGCACTTGGTAGTCGAGCCCCAGGTTGAGCCTCGGCCCCGCTTTGTACTTCAAGCCCGCGCCCAGGGGGATGTTGGCCGTGAAAGCCTTGCCCGCCGCGCCGTAGGCAAGCCCGAAACCCATTTGCAGGTAGGGGACAAGGCGAAAGTGGCCGCGGTAGTCCCGGCGGTAGCCGTAGGGCAGGAAGTGAAGCTCGTAGAGAGCCGAAAGGTCGTAGACGGCGCTGCTCACGTTGTAGTTGAGGCGGTCTGCGCTCACGCCGTTGGGGTTTGAGGGGTAGAACGCCTTCATGTTGGCCGTCGAACCCTTGACGGTGTTGTAGCTCAGCTGCGTTTTCAACGCCATGCGCGGGTTGAAGGGGAAGCGGGCTATCAGCCCGGCCGCCACGCCGCTCTTGTCCTTCACGTCGGTGAAGTTGAAGTTCATGCCAACGCCGCCGCCCAGTTCCAGGCGGTAAACAAGTTCCTCGTTTTGCTGGGCCGAAGCCTCCAGGGCGAAGAAAGCGCAGAGTATGAACAGGAGTTTTCGCAAGGCGTGTGCTTTACCTTATATATAATGTGTGAGCCTCAATGCGCGGCGGGCGGCCCTTGCGGCCGGGACCACGGGGGCGGGCTTCCGTCAGTCTTTTGCCGTTGAGCGGTTGAACGTGGTTTGCTCCTCGGTCCAGCCAAGGCGGTTGATGCGCCCCTTGAACACTATGCCGGGGCCGCTGCAAACCACCCACATGTACTGGTCGCTGTCCACGGCAGTGGCGAGCGAGGTGAGCGTTGTGCCGGCGGCCAGCGCGGGGGCTGCTATCGTGTAGGGCTGCCATGTGCGGCCGTTGTCTTGGCTCATGTAGAAGGGGGCGAGCGTGCGGTCCTTGGTCAGGCCCGTAAGCACGGTGCCCTGGTCGTAGGGGAAGAGGCTCTGGCTGAGCAGCGAGGGGCAGCCCAGCGTGTCGAGTTCCTCCGTTTGCGGCATGTACATCCACGGGGTGCTGTAGCCGCCCGTGTGGTCTACGTCGAGTTTCCAGAGGGCTACCGCGCCCTGCTGTCCGCTTTCGTCGGCGGCCTCGTTGCCCACGGCGAGCAGTATGCCGCTCTTGCTGTCCACGCGCGACTGCTGCATCGAGGCGGCCACGTTCGACACGGGCAGGTGTCCCTCCGTGTCGGTCGCGCTCTCGTTCCACGCCGTGCCGTCGGCCGTCCAGTACATCTTGCCGTCGCTCACGGCGAAAAGGCTGTCCGTGCAGGTGCCCACAAGGACCGTGAACGGGCGGTCGGCCTCGCAGCTGGCGAACGTGCCGGCGGGGTCGGCGGCCGAGAGCAGCGTGCCGTCGGCGTCGAGGGCGTAGAATTTGTTCTTGAAGTATTGCATGGAGCGCACGTCAATGCCCTTGCCCGTAGCGGCTGCCAGGGGCGACGCGGTGTCGAAACGGGGGGCGGCGAGGGGAGAGGCTACGACGCTCGCCGTGCCGTCAGTGGCTTCGCCAAACACGTAGAGCGTGCCGCCGGCGCAAAGGGCGCGGCTCTTGACAAAGCCGGCCACGGCGTTGGTCGAGGCGGATGCCACCGTGCGCCATTCGAGCGAGTCGCCCTCCTCCTTGTGTACGCGGATGTCCACCGTATACGCGCGCTTCTTCGCGCCGTTGGCCGAGTAGACAATGAGTTCGCGCTCGCGGGAGAAGTCGGTGCTGTCGGTGTAGGTGTAGGCTATTTCGCTGTTCGACGTGAGGTCGACGAGCTTCAGCGCGCCCGAGCCGACGATGCCGTTCGACGACGAGAACACAAGCTTGTTCGTGCAGGTGCCGGTGGGCAGCGAGTCGGGATTGTAAATCTTGTTGCTGAGCTGGTCTATATACAGGTTGTAGGCTCCGCCCGTCACGGTGTAGGTCTTTTCCTCGCCGCCGACCGTGACAATGCGCTTAAGCGTGCCGAGCGTGGCCGACGTGATGACGCAGTCGTTCGAGGTGTCGAGCGTGCTTTCAGCCGTTTCGTCGGAGCTGCAGGCCCCCAGCACGGTGCCGGCGCTGAGAGCCAGAGCCAACGCCCAAATGGAGTGTTTCGTCATTGTGTTTGTGTGTAGTTCGCTCCTCGCGTGAATTGTGCTTTCTTTCATCCCGGCCCGCGGAAGGGCCGGCTCTGCAACGCCCCTGGCAAAACGGTTTCCCAGACACCCAAGTCGGTATCGTTCAGGCGTTTCGCTCCAGCTGCATTGTATCAATTTGCAAAAATACTTACATTTTCCTATCCGACCCCCATTTGCCTAAGATTTATGCAGTTTAAGTTTTTCTTAACGGCAACGCCGCCCGGATGCTCCCCCGCCGCGCCGGAATGCATCGGGGACGAACTCGAGTGCGCCCCCGGGCGCACTCGAGTGCGTCCACGGGCGGACTGGAGTTTGTCCCCGGGCGCACTCGAGTCCGTAGGCGGGCGTACTCGAGTGCGCCGACGGAGTACTTTCGCTGCCCCGAAAGTTGTTTTGTTTAGGACCCGAAAACAGAAAATGCGCGGTTGGCTTCCAAGAGGCAGTTTTTACGTATTCATCCTCCGTTTACGTGGCATTGTGTGGATTTAGGGGGGGGCTTGAGAAAACAATTGTGTCCCGCGTCTCTTGCGAAAGGTCGCAAGGAGTGCGGGACACAATAGTATAGGAGGCTATCGCCAAAGTGGTTCAGTTTGCCATTGCTCGGGAAACCCCATGGCGGCTGGATCTATCTGGGTGTAGTTAGAAATTAGGCTTTTTAGCGAGTCCTTGAATCGTTGACCATGGTCAATGGAGTCGAGCCAATAGGCGATGCAGCACAATACCGCATAGATTTTATTGGCATCAAGATTTTCAATGTTCACCCATGCGCCCCGAAGCGAGGCGTTCATTTGTGGGGCGTTGGAAAATGTTTGTTCCACAGACGGGAGTGGTGGGCGCAACAGTTTC
>CAVGTD010000087.1:0-6781 GCA_963632215.1 Clostridiales bacterium | reverse complement strand
AGGAGAAAAAGATGGCCGTGCTGTGGCTGAAGTTCCTCACCGAAATCGACGAGAACACGGAGGACGCCCCCAAGGAACTCCTCGACAACCCCGACACGAACAAAGCCCTGCAAGAAGTGCAGACCATGGCCTACACAAAGGACGAACTCGCCGCCTACGAGGACTTTTGGGACCGCATGGGCGCAGACCGTCTGCTCTTTGTAGACACCGCAAGGATAAATCACCGGCAAGGCAGGGAAGAAGGACGAGCCGAGGGACGTGCCGAAGGGCTTAAAGAAGGTATTGCTAAGGGTGAGACCCAAAAAGCCATGGAAATAGCCCAGTCGATGCTGGCTAAAGGAATGGATGCAGAATTAGTGGCCGAATTGACAAAACTCCCCATTGAGGACATCCGCGAACTTCAATAAGGGCTCACACATCCGCCCCCGAAAAAGCAAATGAGGCAAAGTCCCTGTTGAAGGACTTTGCCTCATTTGCTTTTGCTTTGCGGCGAGAACCGCAGGACGGGAGCTTATTCCCAGCCCAAGGCACTTGCGCCGAGCACGGCGGCTTCGCTGCCGTTGAGCGACGAGATAAGGAGCTTCGCCTCGTCCTTGTAGAGGAACAGTACGTGCTCGTTGTAAGCCTGGCGCAGGGGCTTCATCAAGTACTCGCCAGCCTTTGTCAGTCCGCCGAAGAAGACGAACGCCTCGGGCGAGCAGAAAGTGGCGAAGTCAGCGCACGCCGTGCCGAGAAGGCGGCCCGTAAACTCAAAGATGTCGAGCGCAAGCTTGTCGTTGGCTTCGGCGGCCTTGAACACGTCGTACGAAGTGATTTCATCGGGATTGAGGTCGCGCAGCAAGCTGGGTTCGCTGCTCTTTTCCAAGTACTCGCGCGCCGTACGTGCCACGCCGGTGGCCGAGGTATAGGCTTCGAGGCAACCCTTTCGGCCGCAGCCGCACGAACGTGCGTTCTCGCTGTGGTCAACTACGAAGTGACCCAATTCGCCGGCAAAGCCGTCGCTGCCGTAAACCACCTTGCCGTCCACTACAATGCCCGAACCAACGCCTGTGCCGAGGGTTATCATGATAAAGTTCTTCATGCCTCGCGCCACGCCGTAGGTCATCTCGCCCACGGCGGCAGCGTTTGCGTCGTTGGTGACGCGTACGGGAATGCCGAACGTTTCCTCGAACAACTGAGCCACAGGCACTACGCCCTGCCAGGCGAGGTTGGCGGCATTCTCGATGTTGCCGGAGTAGTAGTTGGCATCGGGCGCACCAATGCCCATGGCGCGGATGTTCTGGATGCCGCCCACCTGGTCCAGAGCCGGCTGCAAAGCCTCGAACGAAGCCTTCACGTAGTCCTCGAATACGGGGTAAGCTTTGGTGGATATCACCGTCTGCGACTTTATATTGCCTCGCTGGTCGACAATGCCGAACACCGAATTGGTGCCGCCCATGTCAAGGCCAATCACATAGGGCTTTTCAACGTCTAATTCCATGGTTTCAATTTTTGATTCGTAAGTTTCTTAATGTCTATGCGACAAAATTACAACAAAAAACGATATACCGACTTTGCAACCCGCATTTTGCGGCTTTTGTCCCGTATTGCCCGGACGCGGACCGCATCTGCCGGTTTTTGCGCCGTATGCGCCACGGCAAGGCAAGGCGGCTGGCAAAGGTTTGGGCAATAGGCTTAAAATCAGTACTTTTGCAAGTACATACACACGTAGCGAACGAACATGAACCAAATATTTGCGGACTTTGCGAGTCCGTTTATGCTTATACTGAAAGGATTACTTGTGGGCATCATCGCTTCTGCGCCTATGGGGCCTGTGGGCATCCTCTGCATACAGCGCACCATGCAGAAAGGGCGCATCTACGGCATCGTGACGGGTGCCGGGGCTGCGCTGAGCGACGTGATTTACGCAATGGTTACGGGCTTGGGCATGTCGTTTGTGCTGGACGTGCTTGAGAATGAAGAGAACATATTCTGGCTCAAGCTCCTCGGCAGCGCAATGCTTTTCATATTCGGCGCGTACATGTTCCGCACCGACCCGCAGAAAGGCGGCATACACAAATCGTCGGGCAACAAGGGAACGCTCGTGCACAACTTCACCACGGCTTTCCTGCTCACGCTGTCCAACCCCCTCATCATTTTCCTTTTCATCGCCCTCTTCAACATGCTCACCTTTGTCATCCCCGGCAATTGGTTCGGGCAGTGCATCGGCTACCTTTCGATCGTGGCCGGGGCAATGCTGTGGTGGCTGGGGCTGACGTACGTCATCAACAAGATGCGCAGCAACTTTGGCGTAAAGGGCATCCGCCGGCTCAACCGCACCATTGGCGGCATCGTGTTCGCCGTTGCCGTACTCTACGCCGCATTCACCCTGTTTAAGATTAAGTTGTTCTAAGGGCGCGTACTCTTTCTAAAAGACATGATAATAGCCAACCAACTCAAAACGAAGAACCGGGCCGAATACCTGCTCTATATGTGGCAGGTGGAGGACTTGATACGCGCCTACCGCTGCGATGCGGAACGCATTGCCAAGGAGTACGTGAGCCGCTTCACGCTGACCGACGAGCAGCGCAAGGAGACGGAGACGTGGTACGCCAACCTCTGCGAAATGATGCGCAGTGAGGGAAAAATGGAGCACGGACACCTGCAAATCTGCCAGAACGTGCTGAGCGACCTCGCCGAACTCCACGCCAAGCTGCTCGCCAGCAACTCGTTCCCCTACTACCGCGAAATGTACTACAAGGTGCTGCCCTACGTGGTGGAGCTTCGCGGCAAAAACCGCCAGCACAACACCGCGGACGAACCGGAGCTGCAAGTGTGCTTCGACCTGCTCTACGGCGTGATGATGCTACGTATGCAAAAGAAGGAGGTGAGCGAGGAAACGGCCAAGGCGGCCAAGGACGTGTCGGCCCTGCTCGGCCAGCTCTCCGACTATTACTTCAAGGACAAGGAGACTCCCATCGAGTTTAAATAACCCCCAGAAAACAATGAAACAAATATTAGTGACCGGCTGCAACGGGCAGCTCGGAAACGAAATACAGCTGCTCGCCCCGAAGTACGAGGACGAGTGCGCTTTCTTTTTTACCGACAAGGAAGAGCTTGACATCACGGACCGCAAGGCGGTATACTCCTTCATTGAGCAGAACCACATAGGAATCGTGATAAACTGCGCCGCCTTTACCGCCGTGGACAAGGCGGAGAGCAACGAGGAACTGTGCAACCTGCTCAACAACGTAGCCCCGGGCTACTTGGCCGAAGCCGTGGCCTCGCAGGGCGGAACAATGATACAGGTGTCCACCGACTACGTGTTCGACGGCACGGCGTGCCGCCCCTACCGCGAGGAGGACGCTACCAATCCGCAAACTGTTTACGGGCGCACCAAGCTGGCTGGCGAGGAGAACGTTATCCGCTCGTGCGCCGGTTCGATGGTCATCCGCACGGCCTGGCTCTACTCCACCTTTGGCAACAACTTCGTCAAGACAATGATACGCCTCGGCAAGGAGCGCGACCAGCTCGGCGTGGTGTTCGACCAGATAGGGTCGCCCACCTATGCCCGCGACCTCGCCCGCGCCATCATGCAAATAGTCAGCCAAGGCATCACGCCGGGCGTTTACCACTTCACCAACGAGGGCGTTTGCTCGTGGTACGATTTCACCCGGGCCATACACCGCCTCGAAGGCATCGACGAATGCAACGTGCAGCCCATCCACACAGAGGACTATCCCGTGCCGGCAAAGCGTCCGCACTACTCCGTGCTGGACAAGTCGAAAATAAAGCAAACGTTCCACCTCGACATCCGCTGGTGGGAGGATGCCCTTAAAGAATGCATCAAGGAACTTTAAGCATAAAGTTACCAAAAACAGAACATATCAAAAAGCAGATCATATAATGTATGTGCGGCATAAGTAAATACAGAGCGCAGCTGATGGCTTTGGCAATGTTTGCCATACTATTGACTCACTTTGTAACGCCTTTCTCATCTTTAGACCTAGAACGATGCAGAGTTCTGTGCCAAGGAGGTGTTGATATGTTCTTGTTTCTCTCGGGCTTTGGACTTTATTATTCAGGGCTGAAAAAGGCTTCGCCACTGCAATTTTACGCCAAGCGCGCCAAGAGGATATTCCCGTCGTTTTGGCTTATATGGTTTCTGACACTCCTCGACTGGAATAAACTGCATTGGGCAGACTTCCTTTGGGGCGGAAGTACATTGGCCTTTTGGATTTCGTCCTTAAACAAGTACTCCTTTGGTTGGTTTGTCTCGCTGATAGTGGCTTTGTACGCAGTCTTCCCATACTATTTCCGATGTTTCAAGAAACGGCCATTGCTTGCCACCTCATTGGGCATAGTCGTTGGTTTGCTGCTCACGGGACTTTACGTCTATCACTTTCAGGTGATTTATCCGGGCCGACAAAACCGGCTAATTCTGCCAGCTGCACGCTTGCCAATATTCTTCATAGGCGTGTATGCCGGTTATTGGCTCAGACCTGAGCATTTGGCGGATGTCAAGAACAAACGACGTATCAAGACTTTCCTCGTAGTCCTTTCAGCCGCAAGCATAGCCTTGTTTATCACAGCCTTAAACGCTTTGGGGTTTAGGGGTATGCGCAATACGGCTTTGCTCTACCTGCTCTTTATTCCCATCCTGCCGGGCGCACTGACAGCCATGGTTGAAATATTCCGATGGTTGGAGCGGATAATGTTGGGACGAGTTGCCCTGAACTTGCTCCGTCTGTTAGGACAAGGCACGTTGGAGGCTTATCTGCTCATCGGCTTAACGTATCGCTACGTTAACAAGACCAGCGCATTGTTGCACGTTTCACCTTTGACTGCAAGTTTTCTGGTGATGCTCGCAACCATATTGTTAGCGTTGCTCATACACTTTGCCGTTACACGCTTTGTGGATTGGATTTCCGCCCTGCCGAAAACAATCAGAGAACGGACAAAGAAAAAAGCCAATCCGAGAGCCACAAACATATAACACCCAAATTCAAGAATTACCCTACATACAATGAACGAAGAAATAGCACGCAGACGCACATTCGCCATCATATCGCACCCCGATGCCGGTAAGACGACCCTCACCGAGAAGCTCCTGCTATTTGGCGGCCAGATACAGGTGGCCGGCGCGGTGAAGAACAACAAGATAAAGAAAACCGCCACGTCCGACTGGATGGAGATTGAGAAGCAGCGCGGCATCTCAGTGACTACGTCCGTCATGGAGTTCGACTACGAGGGCTACAAGGTAAACATCCTCGACACGCCGGGCCACCAGGACTTCGCCGAAGACACGTTCCGCACTCTTACGGCAGTAGACTCCGCCATCATCGTGGTGGACGGCGCAAAGGGCGTGGAGGCGCAAACGCGCAAGCTCATGACGGTCTGCCGTATGCGCAAAACGCCCGTGATCATCTTCATCAACAAGATGGACCGCGAGGGCAAGGACCCGTTCGACCTGCTCGACGAGCTGGAGCAGGAACTGCAAATAAAGGTGCGCCCCCTTTCGTGGCCTATCAATCAGGGCGCGCGCTTCAAGGGCGTATACAATATATATGAGCAACAGCTCAACCTCTTTGCCGCCGACAAGCAGAAACTGACGGAAAAAATCGCCGTGGACATCCACAGCGATGAGTTGGAAAAACACGTGGGCGACACCGACGCGGCACAACTGCGCAACGACCTCGAACTGGTGGACGGCGTTTACCCCGAGTTTAGCGAGCAAGACTACCTCGACGCTGAGGTGGCGCCGGTGTTCTTCGGTTCGGCTCTGAACAACTTCGGCGTGAAGGAACTGCTCGACTGTTTCGTGAAGATTGCCCCCTACCCCCGCCCCACCGTGGCCGAGGAACGCGAGGTAAACCCCGACGAACCGAAGTTTACGGGCTTCATCTTCAAAATCACCGCCAACATCGACCCCAACCACCGCTCGTGCATTGCCTTCTGCAAGGTATGTTCGGGACGGTTCGAGCGCAACAAGCCCTACCTGCACGTGCGCAACAACAAGACACTGCGTTTCTCTTCGCCCACACAGTTTATGGCGCAACGCAAAAGCACCATCGACGAGGCTTGGGCCGGCGACATCGTGGGTCTGCCCGACAACGGGACGTTCAAAATTGGCGACACGCTCACCGAGGGCGAGCAGCTGCATTTCCGCGGTCTGCCGTCGTTCTCGCCGGAGATGTTCAAGTACATCGAGAACGCCGACCCGATGAAGACTAAACAGCTCAACAAAGGCATTGAGCAGCTCATGGACGAGGGCGTAGCGCAGCTCTTCGTCAACCAGTTCAACGGCCGCAAAATCATCGGCACCGTAGGACAGCTGCAGTTCGAGGTCATCCAGTACCGCTTGGAGAACGAATACAACGCCAAATGCCGCTGGGAACCCGTACACCTCTACAAGGCGTGCTGGATAGAGAGCGACAACGAGGCCGAACTCGAAAACTTCAAGAAGCGCAAGTACCAGTACATGGCCAAGGACCGCGAGGGGCGCGACGTGTTCCTCGCCGACTCGGGCTACGTGCTGCAAATGGCGCAGCAGGACTTCGAGCACATCAAATTCCACTTCACCAGCGAGTTCTGACACGCCGGCAAACCGGGCAGGAAGTCCCATAGCCTAGGGCATTCAAAATGCCAATATTTGTGGTGCAAAATTTCCACAACAATGTCCGCAAACCGCGCCCCAACGGGGCAGTTTCCCATAGCCCAGGGCAGAGCCGACACGAAGTGGCGGCATCACCCTGGGTACTCGCCCGGACACATTCGTTTGCGCCCTGACGGGGCAGCTCCC
>CAVGTD010000086.1:0-6789 GCA_963632215.1 Clostridiales bacterium | reverse complement strand
GCGCCGCCACTCTGCCCTGGGCTATGGAGAGCTGGCCTTTCAGGCCGCGGTTTGCGGACAAAAGGCCTACCCCTGCCCCCTCCCTAAAGGGAAGGGACTGCTGCGCCTACTGGGCCCAATATGCATAATACGCCTATTGGGCATAATGGGCGCACAATATCAATCCAACGAAAAAAATACAAACCAATCACTACAACTCTATGACACAAGAAAAAAAGGAAACGTCGCTTCCCGAAAACGCGTTCCGCCCCCTCGGCGAGGGGGAGACGTACGAACCCCTGATGAAGGCGTCGCGGACCTACCGCGAGGTGACGCCGTGGAGCATTGTATGGGGGCTGGTGATGGCCGTGGTGTTCTCGGCCGCCACGGCCTACCTGGGCCTGAAAGTGGGCCAGGTGTTCGAAGCCGCCATCCCCATCACCATCATCGCCGTGGGCGTGAGCGGCGCCACGCACCGCAAGGACCCGCTCGGCGAAAACGTAATCATCCAGAGCATCGGCGCCTGCTCGGGCATGATTGTGGCGGGAGCCATCTTTACGCTGCCGGCCCTCTACATTCTGCAACACAAGTACCCGGAACTGACGGTTAACTTCCTGCAAGTGTTCCTGGCCTCGCTGCTGGGCGGCATTCTGGGCGTGCTGTTCCTCATACCGTTCCGCAAATACTTTGTGAAGGACATGCACGGCAAGTACCCCTTCCCCGAAGCCACGGCCTCGACGCAGGTGCTGATATCGGGCGAGAAGAGCGGCTCGCAGGCCAAGCCGCTGCTGGTGGCCGGCCTGGTGGGCGGAATGTACGACTTTGCCGTGTCGGCATTCGGCGCGTGGAACGAGAACTTCACGTCGCGCTGCTGCGCGTGGGGCACGGCGCTGGCCGACAAGGCCAAGCTCGCCTTCAGCATCAACACGAGCGCGGCCCTGCTCGGCATGGGCTACATCGTGGGCCTGAAATACGCCGCCATCATCTGCTTCGGCTCGGTGGCCGTGTGGTGGGTGATTGTGCCGGCGCTGGCGCTGGTGTTTCCCGACCTGACGGTGGTTGAGGCCACGCCCGGGGCAGGGGCCGTGACCGCCTCGGCAGCCTCGCCCGAACAGCTCTTTGCCTACGCCAAGAGCATAGGCATTGGCGGCATTGCCATGGCCGGCATCATCGGCGTGGTGAAGAGCTGGGGCGTGATAAAGAGCGCCTTCTCGCTCGTGGGCAAGGTGTTCAGCCCCGGGGCGGCCGCCGCAAAGGAGGAGCGCACGCAGCGCGACCTGTCGATGAAGATTATAGCCGTGGGCTCAATCGTGACCATCGCCGTGACGGCCCTGTTCTTCTACTTCGACGTGATGGGCGGCAACCTGCTCTTCACCGTGGTGGGCATACTCATCGTGGCGGTCATCGCCTTTCTGTTTACCACCGTGGCGGCCAACGCCATCGCCATCGTGGGGTCGAACCCCGTGAGCGGCATGACGCTGATGACGCTCATTCTGTCGTCTATCATCATGGTGCTGGTGGGCCTGAAAGGCACGGGCGGCATGGTGGCCGCGCTCATCATGGGCGGCGTGGTATGCACCGCGCTCTCGTCGGCCGGGGCGTTCATCACCGACCTGAAAATAGGCTACTGGCTCGGCTCAACGCCGCAGAAGCAGGAGACGTTCAAATTCCTGGGCATACTGGTTTCGGCGGCCACCGTGGGCGGCGTAATCATGATTCTGAACAAGGCGTACGGCTTTACGCCCGACAACTCTGACGTGATGGCGGCCCCGCAGGCACGCGCCATGGCGGCCGTGATAGAACCGCTGATGAGCGGACAGGGCGCGCCTTGGCTGCTCTACGGCATCGGGGCGGTAATCTCGATTGTGCTGACGTGCTGCGGCGTGTCGGCCCTGGCGTTCGCCCTGGGCATGTTCATCCCCCTGCAGCTCAACCTGCCGCTGATTGTGGGCGGCCTGATAAACTGGTACGTCACCACCCGCTCGACGGACAAAGCACTGAACCAGCAGCGCAACGAAAAGGCCACGCTCCTAGCCTCGGGCTTCATTGCCGGCGGCGCGCTGATGGGCGTGGTGAGCGCGGGCATGCAGTTTGGCGGCCTGAACTTCGCCAACCAGGGCTACCTCGATTCGCTCGCCTCGCAGATTGTATCAATCATTGCCTACGCGGCACTGATTGTTTACTTTGTGAAGGCTTCGATGCGGAAATGAGAAGCCTACCCCCAACCCCTCCCTGAAGGGAAGGGGGCGTGAGTGGACAAACGTGGGCATATTGGGCATAATGGGCGCATTGCCCCCCAAAAAAAGGACAAAACAACAAAAGCGCAACGGGCTTGCCAATTTGCTTGGCAAGCCCGTTGCGCTGTCTATATATAATATGGTGTACGCCGGCTCATCAATGCGGACCACCACCGCCGGGGCCTCCGCCCGGGCCGCCGCCCATGGGGCGCATGGGCATGCCGCCTGGGCCTCGCATATCGGGCGGGCCTTGGCGGTCGCCGTCGCGGTCGCCCTCACCCTTGCTGCCGCCGCCGGGGAAGATGTTGAGCTTGTAGATGAAGTGGACCATGAAGTAGGAGTTGATGGCGTTGGTCCAGGAGTCGCTGCGCTGCGTGGCGGTGAGACTGCGGCTCACGTTGCTCTGCTGGTGCAGGATGTCGTAGAACTGGATGCTGAGCGTGGCCGCCTTGTTCTTCAAGAACGACTGGGCTATTTGGGCGTTCCAGAGGAGTTCGTTGGTGTTCATCGACGCGTCGGTGTAGCCGCGGCGCGAGTTCATGCGGATGTCGGTGGAGATGCTCAGGCCGAAGTCGAGCGTTACGTTGGCGTTGGCTCCGTAGGCGAAGTTCCACGTGTCGAGGTTGCCGTTTTGGCGCACCGTGGCGCGGGCGTGCTGATAGTTGAGCTTGCCGAGCGCGCCCACCTCGAAGTAGGTGGAGCGGTACGAGAGGTTGAGGTTCTCGTCGATGCCGAGGGTGCGGGTGGTGTTCTTCTGCGACGAGGCGGAGCTGAAGATGCTGTTGTAGTAGTCGTAGGAGTGCTTGTTGACCACGGAGGAGGCGTCGGCCGAAGTGTTGTCGTCGGCGCGCGTCATGAGCGCGGCGGAGTTGGAAGCGGCTGCGGAGCGGGTGCCGTTGTTCCAGCTGCTGACGTAGCCCACGGCGTTTTGGTAGCTGAGGCTCGTGAACGTGTTGATGTTGAAGAGCTTTTGCTTGCCGAGAGCCGTGTTGAACATGAACATGCCGCGGCCGTTCCAGTTGCCGTTGATGTTGTCGGGGCGGAAGTAGCTGACACCCGTCGACTCGTCGTAGACCATGCGGTTCGAGATGGAGTTGCGCGTCTGGCTTACGTCGATGCCCGTCATGATGCCCCGCTGGTGGTCGACGTTGTAGCCGTTGTAGTTGACGCGGAGCGAGTTGGTCCAGGAGGGTTTCAGGCCCGGATTACCCATGGACACGCTCAGGGGGTTGGAGTCGTCGACGACGGCAATGAGGTCGGTCATTGAGGGCTGCGACGACGAGCCGCGGTAGCGAATGTCGAGCTGGTTGGTACGGGAGAACTGGTAGCGGAAGCGCACCTGCGGCGAAACGTTGAAAACGTGGCGCGTGATGAGCGTGTCGATGTTCTGCCCCGGGCGTTTGTACGCCAGCTTGGTGCGTTCGGGGTTGAAGTCGACGCCGGCGTTGAAGCGGATGGTTGAGGAGTTGTAGCGAACGCCCACGGTGGCCGTATGGTCGAGGTACTTGTAGGTGGCGTACTGCGAGTTGTTGAGGTCGCGGATATAGTTGAGCACGTCGTCGGCCGTGGGGAGCGAACCAATAGTGGGAAAGCCAGTGGCGTTGCCGTAAGAGACGAACTGACCGTCCCACATGGAGCTGTAAGGCTCGTAGGCGAGCGAGTCGAGGTTGTAGCGTGAGCGGTCGCTCTGCGAATACTTGTAGCTTACGGCGTAGCGAGCCTCGGCAAACCAGTTTTTGCCAAGCGGCTCAACGTAGCCCAGGCGGACGCTGGCGTTGTAGTTCTTGCTCGGCGTGTTGCTGTACTGGTTGAGGAAACTTGTGGGGTTGTCGGCGCGGTTGTACGTGATGTTGGAGATGGAGAACGACGCGCTTTCGCTCTTGCTCCATCCGCCGTTGGCGCGCAAAGAGACGTTGCGGCCGTTGGAGGAGAGGCGGCGCACAAAGTTGAGGCTTGCGCTGACGTTGTGCGACGTGCTGTGGCCCAGGGAGTAGCGGCGGTTGGTGTTGACCATCATGGCGTAGAGCTCGGGGTTGGACGCCGCGGCGTTGTCGAGCAAGATGCTGTCGAGCGGGCTGAGCATGCCCTCGATGGCGTAGGGGTTGGAGTTGAACGTGGCCGAGCGCGACGAGCCGTCGTTGTTCGACTCCGAATAGCTGTACTGCGGCTGGAAGTTGACGTTGGTCATTGAGTCGGGGCTCCACTCGAGGCGGAAGCGCGAGGACACGTTCGTACGGTGGTTGCCGCTAAAGCTGGAACTGTTGCCAAACGAGCTGGTAGCCCCGGTGTTGAGGAACGTTTCGCTGTTGGACGTGCTGAGGGCGTCGCTGCTGGTGTGGTTGTACATGACGTTGCCGCCGAGTTCGACACGGCCGGCTTCGCGCTTTTTCTTGCCGTTCTCCCACGAGAAGTCAAGGCCGGCGTTCTTGGTGGCCGTGAGTCCGTTGGAGCCGCCGCCGAAGCCGCGCGGTCCGCCGAAGCCCTGGTCGTTGGTGTTGTTCATCGACCCGAAGGCAGTGACGCGGGTGCGGTCGGTGAAGCGCGTGCCGAAGAAGCGCGTAGAGTAGCGGTCGTGGCTGCCGTAGCCCAGGTCGAGGTTGGTGACCCACGACTCGTTGAGTTCGCGCTTGGTGGCGATGTCGAGCACGGTGGTCTCCTCGCCGTCGTCGATGCCCGTCTGCTCGGTGTAGTCGCTCTTCTTGTCGTAAGCCTTGATTTTGCTGACGAGGTCGGTGGGGAGGTTCTTCATGGCCGTTTTGGTGTCGCCCTTGAAGAAGTCCTTGCCGTTGATGAGGAACTCCTGCACCGTCTTGCCGTTCCACTTGATGGTGCCGTCGTCGCTCACCTCGACGCCCGGGAGCTGCTTGACGAGAGCCTCGAGCGTAGAACCCTCGGGAACGCGGTAGGCCGACGCGCTGAACATCGTGGTGTCGCCCTTCTGCTCAATGCGCGAGGCGGTGGCAGTGACGGTGGCCGTGCCGAGGAGCTTGTCGTTGCTGGCGAGCGTGAGCGTGCCGAGGCCTACGGAGTCGGACTCGGCGGTAAGCTCCACCTGCTTAATGAGCGGCTTGAAGCCCACGTAGGAGAGCTTGACGAGGTATTTGCCCGCCTCTTTGGCATGGAGCGTGAAAAAGCCGTTCTCGTCGGTAGTGGCCGACGTAACGGCGGTGCTGTCGGTGCGCTGAAGCACCACTGTGGCGAAGTCGACGGCGTTTTTCGTCTTGGAGTCGACCACGGTCCCCGTAACGGCAAAGCGTTGCGCCAACGCGCTGGCCATGGCCGCCGTGGAGAGCAGGAATAGCAGAAGGATACGTTTCATATAAAGTTTTGGGATATTATTCAACGATTGTGTTTCGGGGGGGGCGGCGCAACGGGCGCACGTTATAGTAGACGGAAAGCGGCACGCAAGGTTTAACGCCCGGCAGGGAAAAGACGCAAAAAACGACAATCGGGAGCTTTTTGTCGACGAAAACGAACGGAAAAGTTGGCGGGCGGGGCGATAGTCAGTACTTTTGTTGTAACAGAAACACAAGCGCAACGATGAAAAAGTTAGCCAACCACATAAGCCGCATTGAGATATCGAGCCTGTGGAGCGGACACAAGCACATTGTGTGGAACCTGCGCCCCGACGTGAACGTGCTGAGCGGACACAACGGCGCGGGCAAAAGCACCATTCTGAACCGACTGATACAGCACCTGCGGGCGCTGCCGGCCACGGGCGACATTGTGCCGCAGGGAAAGCTCGGCGTGAAGGTGGACTTCGACCCAAGCGACGCCACGGGCATACACTACGACGTGATACGGAGCTTCGACCGCCGAATGGTGACGGGCGGCGAACCCATGGGCGCGCTCGGCGGCGACGCCCGCATCGTGACCGAACTCGACTGGCAGCTCTACCTTGTGCAACGGCGCTACCTGGACTACCAGGTGAACGTGGGCAACCGCATGATTGCCATGCTCACGAGCGGCGACCCCGAAGCGCGCGAAAAGGCCACGGAGGCGGCAAACATGAAGACGCGGTTCCTTGACATCGTAGACTCGCTCTTCGCCGAAACGGGCAAGCGTATCGACCGGCAAAGCAACGAGCTGTCCTTTGTGCAATACGGCGAGAGCCTTTCGCCCTACCTGCTGTCGAGCGGCGAAAAACAAATATTGCTCATACTGCTCACCGTACTGACGGAGGACAGGCAGCCCTACGTGGTGTTTATGGACGAACCCGAGGCGAGCCTGCACTTTGAGTGGCAAAAGAGCCTCATAGCCCACGTAAGGGAACTGAACCCCAACGCCCAGATAGTGCTGACCACCCACTCCCCCGCCCTCATCATGGACGGCTGGGAAGACGCCGTGACCGAAGTGGGCGACATTACATTGGGATAGGCTGAAAGCCTTAAAGTACTTAGCCCAGGGCAGAGTGGCGGCGCGAAGCGGCGACACGTCACCCTGGGTACAGTATAGGGCGGGTGTTCAAAATGCGAATATTTTCGGCGCAAAATTGCATTGATAATGTCCGCAAACCGCGCCCCAACGGGGCAGCTTCCCATAGCCCAGGGCAGAGCCGACACGAAGTGGCGGC
>CAVGTD010000085.1:0-6904 GCA_963632215.1 Clostridiales bacterium | reverse complement strand
GGAACGCAAAATAGCTCCGAAACCTGACAAAGCTAATTTATAGAACCACCCTTAACGGACAAAAATATTTTTACCCGGCGTAACCTTTTGAGAACGAACACGTTTACGACTTTTACGCCCCACCACGAACTTTTAACAAGCAGAAAAACGCCTCGGCTTGCGCCGCCGAAATGGCGCAAAACGACTACCTTTGCATTAATGATTGAACTCTCACGACATATTGAAAGTCTGTTGTTGAAGAACGACTGCGTGATTGTGCCCGGACTTGGCGGCTTCATCACGCAGTACGTCCCGGCGCGCTACGTGGCGGACGAACGGCTGTTTTTGCCGCCCTACCGCAGCGTGGGGTTCAATCCGCAACTCGCCATCAACGACGGTTTGCTTGTACAGTCGTACATGCAAGCCTATGACACGAACTACCCCGAAACGGTGAAGCTCATCGGCAACGCCGTGACGCAGCTCAAAAAGCGGCTGCACGAGGAGGGCGAGTACGAGCTTGCCGGCATCGGCACGCTCACCATCAGCATTGACGGCAAGTACAACTTCACCCCGTGCGAGGCTGGCGTGCTTTCGCCCGAACTCTACGGACTTGACTCCGTGAGCATGAACGGAATGCAGTTGTCCGACACTGGCGGACACACCGCGGCTAACACGACCAACAAGGCTAAGGCAAAGAGCGACAAAGCCGCACACCCCAAGGGCAACTACACCATCAGCATCAACCGCGAGTTGGTAAACTACGCCGCCGCAGCAGTGGTGGCCGTGTGCCTCTACCTTTTGTGGGCCACCCCCATGGGCAGTTCGCCCAAGGAGGAACAACAGCAAGCAGCCGTTGTTTACGAACAGCTCTTTGCACCGGCAAAGCAAGCGCAACCGCAAACCGCAACTCCCCAAGCACAGCCCGACAGCACGCCCATCGCATCCGAACAGTCTGCGCAAGAACCCGCTGAGGAAAAGACGGCTGAACAAGCCGCCCAGCCCAAGGAGCCGTCACAATCCGCCGAAGCTGAAAAGCCTCAGCTCGAAGCCGGCCGCTACGCCATCGTGTTGGCGAGTGCCATCAGCGAAAAGAACGCCGAAGTATTCTCGCAGGAAATGAACGGAAAGGGCTGCGCCAACGCCCGTCCCTACAAGCGCGGCAAAATGGTCCGCGTGGTCTGCGGCAGCTATCCGACCGAAAGCGAAGCGCAAGAAGCACTTGGCAAACTGCGCAAGGACGAAGCGTTCGCCGAAGCCTGGGTGATTGAATTGAAATAACGTTTGTTTCAATTCGCCCCGCCCGTCCTTTTGTCACATCCCCGTCCAACAAGACTATCCCAAAATCCACACGCAATGAAACGTATACGCTGCCCCAAATGCGACGAAGCCATTTTGTTTGACGAAACAAAATACGAGCCGGGGCGCGTCCTCGTGTTCGAATGCCCCGAATGCCACAAGCAGTTCAAAATACGCATTCCCCAGCCACGCCCCGCGGCCGAAACTGCCGACGACGGCGAAGAAGAGGCGGAGGACAAAGTGTACGGCAAACTCATTGTGCTTGAAAACGCTTTCCACTTCAAACAGGAAATACCGCTCCACGAAGGCGAAAACGTGGTGGGCCGGCTGGTGAAAGGCACTAATGCTAACGCAGCCATCAAGACCGTAGACCCGAGCGTTGACACCACGCACTGCATCATCACGGTGAAGCCCGACGCAAAGGAAAAAGCCCGCTTCACACTGCGCGACGCGCCCTCGAACACGGGGACATTCCTGCACAACGAAATCCTGGGCAACCGCGACCGGGTGATTGTGGGCGACGGCGACATCATCACCATCGGTGCCACGACAATGATTCTCCGCACAGAGATTGACGAATAAACCCGTTCCCTGAAAAACACACTTAATCCCCGCTATGAAAAAACTCTTTGCACTTCTGCTGTGCCTCGTCACGCTGCCGCTTGCGGCCCAACGCCCCTTTGAAGGAAATTTTGTGTGCAAAGAGGCGGGCGTAGAACTCCACCTCAACCTTTACGAGGAGAACATGGACGTGCCGAACTTCTCGTTTCTTGGCAAGACGCACGGTTACATGAACGGCAAAGGCCTGTACGGCACGTGGATACTCACGCGCTGCTCCATAAAGAAGCAAACGGCCACGCTGAGGTTCAGCAACGACATCGGCTCCGACTCGCAGGACGTTAGCCTGACGATGAACGCCGACAGCACCTACTCCTTTCACGCCGTCAACGGCAACGCCCTGCGCAAGGCCGAGGGGCGCAAACTGGTGAAAATCGCCGGCGACATGACGTTTCGCCGCAGTGAGAAGTAACCCTGCCGAGCCGAACTTCCATGGAGATGAAACAAGCGTTGACACTCGCAGGCAGGAGTCTGCTCAATGCCTTTTTCCCCCGCTACTGCTGCGTGTGCGGCAAGCGGCTCTCGCTCAACGAGCAACACCTTTGCGCAGCGTGTCTGCTGCACCTCCCCCTCACTCACCTCAAAGGAAAGAAGGACAACTTCGTAGAACGAGCCGTCTGGGACGACACTGTTTGCACCGAGCGTGCCAACAGTCTGCTCTACTACCAGCCCAAGTCGGCCTACTGCCAAGTGTTTTTCCTCTTCAAATACTACAACCACCCCGAGATAGCCGTGGCTTTCGGCCGCATGATGGCGCAGGACCTCGCCGAAACCGACTTTTTCGCCGGCGTGGACGTGCTGCTACCCGTGCCGCTAGCCCGGAAACGTTTCAAGGAACGCGGCTACAACCAGAGCGAGCGGCTGGCCTACGGCATAAGCGAGCTGACAGGCATCCCCATAGACACAACCTCCGTGGTGCGAACCCGCGCCAACCAAACACAGACCCACCTGACCTTTGAGGAACGCCGGGCAAACGTCGACGGCATTTTCAAACTCGTCAACGCAGAGGCTTTGCACGGCAAGCACGTGCTGATAGTCGATGACGTAATCACCACCGGCAGCACCACGAGGGCTTGCGCCCACGCCGTAGTCGAGGCCGGCGACGTGAGGATCAGCGTAATCAGTCTGGGGTGTTCCGAAAACCTTCGTGCGGAGAGCGTTCCGAGCTGGATACGCCCTTGAACCGCCCTGCCCTATCGTCATTCCCCCATCCCCCATGAAACGACTTCACCTCCTGCTTGCATTGCTGTTTGCCGCCTTTGCGCCGATGATGGCGCAGATGCCACAAGCACCGTACCTGTCGTGGGAGGAGTTCTTGCAGGAGTACGTAGGCGAGAACGCTGCCGAAGACGAACGGGGACTGGACGAGGACCAACTGGAAGCGTTGGAAAACATCGCCGCCGCACCGTTGCAAATCAACCGCACGAGCAAGGAGGAACTCTCGCAACTGCCCTTTCTGAACGAAACCCAGATAGACTCGCTGCTTAGCTACCGCGACAAAAAGCGTGGCTTTCTGTCGTTGGGCGAATTGCAGCTGGTGCGGGGTATGGACTACTTCACGCGCCGCTACCTCTCGCTTTTTGTGCGCTGCGATTCGACCGTATTGCCCTCGCCCGAACTCTTGGCGCGCATTGCGGAGAGCAACCGCGTATTGCCCAAGTTGGCAAAAGGCAAGCACACGGTGGAAACACGCCTCGACGTGCCGCTCTACAAAAGGGCCGGATACAACACGCCCGAAACGCCCACCGAAACAAACTACTACACGGGGAACAGTCTGCACCACATCGTTCGCTACCGCTACAACTACAAGCGCGAGGTGAGCTACGGGCTTACCTTTGAGAAGGACGCGGGCGAACCCGTAGCTAAACAAGGTTACTACCCCTACGACTACCTTTCGGGCTTTGTGCTACTGCGCCCGCGCGGCAAGAAGTGGAGCTTTGCCGTGGGCGACTACAACCTGCAAAACAGTCGCGGACTGCTTTTCGGCAAACAGCAGTTTGGCGGAAAGGAAACGCTCCTGAGCAACAACAGCACGCCTTTCGCCTCGTTTCGCGCCCACACGTCGGCCGAGGAGAACGACTTCTTCCGCGGCGCAGCCGGCAGCTACCGCATAGGGGACTTCACCCTGACGGCCTTTGCCTCGTACCACAAGCTAGACGCCCGGTTCAAGACAAGCGGCGACACCGTCCAAACACTGCTGCACACGGGGCTGCACCGCACCCTATCGGAGATAAATGCCCGACGCACGCTGGGCTGCTTCACGAGCGGCGCATTCGCCAGCCTGCAACGCAAAAGGTGGGGCGCGAGCCTCGGCGGATACTATGCGCATTACGACCACATTGTCTATCCCGCCCAGCGGACCTACAACACCTACTACTTCCGGGGCAGAAACACGGCTGCCCTTTCGGCCAGCTACTACGTTGCGCTCCGCAAGTGGCGCATTGCCGGCGAAGCGGCGATGGACTGCAAGATGCACCTTGCCACCGAACACGCCGTGCGCTTCACGCCCTCGCGCCGCTGGCAGGGTTTTGCGCAGGTGCGTCTGCTCACGCCGGGCTTCATCAGTCCCTACGGCAACGCCTTGCAACAGGGCAGCCGCACAAGCAACGAGCAGGGCATCATGATAGGCACTCGCATTCTGCCCCTGCCAAAATGGGAACTGACCGCCTACGTAGACGCGTTCCGCTTCCCAAAGCCAACCTACAACGCCTACCTTGGCGGTACGAACGGTGTGGAATGTTCGTTGCAGAGCCTTTGGTCGATAGACAACGCCTGGCGCATATTGGTGCGCTACCGCATGAAGAGCAAACAGTACACCTTTACGCAAAACGACCAAAAGGGACTGGAATACCGCACCACGCACAAGTTGCGTCTGTCCGCCTTGCTCGCCAAAACGAACTACGAACTGACGGCGCAGCTCGACGGCACGTACTACACCTGCCAAACGGGTAAGCACTCGCTCGGTTACATGGTCTCAACGCGCGCCACGTGGAAGCCCTCGGCACGGTTCAACCTGCGCGGATTTGCCGCCGTGTTCTTCACCGACGACAGTTACAGCCGCCTCTACGCCTACGAGCCTCAGCTGCTCCACGCCAACAGTTTCCCCACATTCATGTACCACGGTTTCCGCTTGGTGGCTCTGACAAACTGGACGGTGTGCAAACCCCTAACCCTATCCCTGCGCTACGGCGCAACGCACTATTTCAACCAGAAAAGCATTTCCTCGCGTCTGGACCGCATCGCCTCGTCGTGGAAAAACGACCTGTCCGTACAGGCGCGGCTCACTATCTGACAACTCTCCCAAATGCATACTCCCATGAAACGTTTCCTCTTGCTTGTATCCCTCGCTTTTTCGACCGTTCTTTGCTTGGTGGCGCAGAACGCAGAGATTTCTCTGCCGGCGACTTTCGTTTACAAAAAAGCATCTGACGGACTTACGACTGGCAACTATGCACTTAGCGGCACAAACGAAAAGGACGCAGAACTATTCCTTACTTCAAACTTTTACAACAAGACGAAAAAACTGCTCGGCGAGTCTCTCAATTCAAGCGGTGGACGCATTACCGTGGATAACGAATCACTGTTGTGGGAAATAGAACTGACTTTGAACGGCACGTACAAGCTATTTTCCGTAAAAGAGCAGAAATACATAACCGCAAAATCAGGGGCTATGGATCTCAGCCTTGACAAAAAAGGGACTGAATGGTACGCCTCATATACGGAGCAGGGAAATCTAATCTTACGCACAGAGGAGAACAGCAATCGGCAACTTGCTGTAGCGGTCAATTACAATGAAGCCAATGTGAGCTACTTTGACAACTATACGTCAATGGCAGACAAGAACCTTGCACTTGGGTTGAAAGTATACCAACCCACATTTTCGTACATAACCGGTCCGAACACCCAACCCCAAAACGGCGCACGCCTGTGCATTGGCTCAACCGCCTTGCTCCGGCTGACTGACGGCAGCAACTCGCCACTCAGCGGCGCATTGCTTAAAGACGGCACGCTTGCCCCGTCGGACGACCTGCCGGTATACACGGCAGCAGTTGGCGGAGACGGAACGTTTTCGCTCCGTGGGAAGAGCGGCTGTCTGGACTACGACTTGCAGGAAACTGCCGCCGAGACGCTTTGGAAAATCACGAACGGGCATCTCTGTACCACCGAAGGCACGCCTCGCTACCTTTGCTTTCAGGACGGCGCATGGAAACTCTGCGACGAGCAGACGGCAAAGACGGACGCGTGGCTCTACGTCGTGGCCGACGAACCGCAATATACAATAGACGGGATAGGCGTATGCACCCTCACGGGCGGATGGAGTGCAGAGCGGCTCGCGACCTTTACGGCGGACAATGTGCGCTGCCTCGACCTGACGCAAGCCGCATTGCCCGCAACGCTGAAAAGTTTCACCGCCCTCCCAGCCAACGTCCCCGTATTCGCAAGTTCGGACTACAAGGACTGCATCGGCCAGACAAAGCGCATCGCCGTAGTCTGCGGAAGCGAAAACGAGATGATCAACGTGACATACACGCTCACCGACCGGCAACCGTTCTACACCGACCGCCGCTTCAAGGTGGGCGCGAACCAGTTGAACTACCGCCGCGGCGACATGCCGACAGACAAATGGCAAACGCTGAGCCTTCCGTTCCCGGCCAAGGTGGAAAACGGACGCGCCTTTGCCTACACAGGCACAAGCGACGGGGCAATGCAATTCGAGGAAACAACCGCCATCGAAGCCAACAAGGGATACATCATCCTGCCCTCGGCAATGGGCACGTTCACGGCGGCAAGCCAAGAGGGCTACGCAGAATGCACGGAAAGCAGCGAAGCGTTCAAAGGTACGTGCGACACCTTAAATATATCCCAAGGCTGTACGCCCGTCTACCTGCTCCACCCCACCGCCCAGTGTTTCCGCCAGGCCGCCGCAGGAAGCACGCTGCCCCCGTTCCGCGCCTACTTCCAATCGGCGAGCCAGCGCACGCTCCGCGTCCGCCTAAAAGGATTTTGACAA
>CAVGTD010000084.1:0-6991 GCA_963632215.1 Clostridiales bacterium | reverse complement strand
GGCTTTGCGGGGCGTTGCCCCTTTATTAGAGAGCTGCCCCGTCAGGGCGCAAACGAATGTGTCCGGGCGAGTACCCAGGGTGACGGCACTTTGTGCCTCTGCCCTGGGCTATGGAGAGCTGCCCCGTTGGGGCGCGGTTTGCGGACATTGTCGTGGCAATTTTGCGCCAAAACCAAACGCATTTTGAACACCCTACCTTTCAGGCCGCGGTTCGTGGGCAATAGCTTGCAGAAAAACGGGGGAACAACAGGCGGCACGAAAAAAGAGAGCTGTACCGTACAGTACAACTCTCTTGTGCAAGTGGTGCCACCAGGAATCGAACCGGGGACACAAGGATTTTCAGTCCTTTGCTCTACCAACTGAGCTATGGCACCAACGATTTTTTGTGGGCAAAGATGGATTCGAACCACCGAAGGCGTAAGCCAGCAGATTTACAGTCTGCCCCATTTGGCCACTCTGGTATTTGCCCTTTCGTTGTTTGCGGTGCAAAGGTAGGGGTTATTTTTGTAACCGCCAAGCGTAGTCAACCATTTTTATTGCCGTGAGGGCAAATTCCTCGCCTTTGTTGCCCAGTTTACCGCCGGCTCGTTCCTCAGCCTGTTCGGGGGTGTTGACGGTGAGAAGTCCGAACACCACGGGGATGTCGCCCTTGGCGTTGAGTTCGGCTATGCCCTGCGTCACGCCCTGGCAGATGTAGTCGAAGTGGGGCGTATCGCCGCGGATTACGCAACCGATGATGATGATGCCGTTGACGTGACCGAACTTGGCCAGCTGCTGGGCTGCGTAGATCAGCTCAAAGCTGCCCGGCACGCGCTTCACGGTGATATTGCTTTCAGCCACACCGCGCTTTTGCAGCTCGGAGGCCGCTCCGTCGAGGAGTTTGTCGGTGATGTGGTTGTTCCACTCGGTCACGATGATGCCGAAGCGCATTTCGCTTGCGTCGGGCACGGGGATTGTCTGGTCCTGGGTGTAGGAGAATGTATTGGATGACATGGTTCTTCGGGGTTAAAGCAAGAGAGCAACAAGTAAAGCGAACTGTTTGCGCTCCGCGCCTCGCTGCCTTTTCCCGTGACGGGGGCGGCACTTGCGGGGACGGGGCTGCGTCCTTACTTGTTGCTCTCGAATGCGCCTTTTTTAGGGGGCTGCGCACGGGGCGCAGTGCCGCCGGTTTACTTGGAAAGGCGTTCGATGTACTTGTCGATCACTGCGTCGAGCAATACGCCGTTTTGCTGCTGGCGGGCGCAGATGGACGCGGTGGGATATTTCTGCTTGATGTCCTGATAGAGTTTCAAGGCTTCGTCGTTCTTCTTCTGGTCTTCGAGGATGAGGCCGGCGTTGAACAGAGCCTGTGCGGAAAGTTCGGGAACGTCGGTGGCGTCGGCCGCGTCCTTGAATGCGCTTACGGCCTTGTCCTTCTGGCCGTCGGCGGCGTAGGCGTTGGCCAGCGACGAGAGAGCCTGAGCCGACACGGTGGCGTCGCCCTTGGCGCTGAACTTTTCAAGGTACTTGATGGCGTCCTTCGTCTTGCCGAGGTTGTAGTAGCAGAGGCCTGCCTCGTAGGCGGCCAGGTTGCCGGCGTCGGTTGAGCCGTACTTGCTGACGATCTTCGTGAGTCCCAGCACCTTGCCCTCGCCCTTGAGCGCGAGTTCGTAGTTCTGCGACTGCACGTACTTCTGCATCACGATGCCCAGGCATTCCTGCGCCTTGGCCTCGCGGGGCTTGGAGTAGCCGTATACGTAGGCAAACGAGCCGCCCACGATTACCACTACCGCCACGAGGAGGACGATAGCCTGTTTTTTGTACTTGATGAAGAAAGCTTCCGACTTGGCCAAAGCGTCGTTCACGTCGAGTGCCTGGCCGTTCTTGGCGTCATGCTTGTGATTGCTCATTGTGTATTTTTTGTTTTTATTGTCAAGGAAAAATGCAGCGGCAAATTTACGATTTTCGCTATATGCGGCGAAATTATGCCTTGATTTTTTCTCTTCTCGCTGATATTTACCGCGTTCGCCCCCACGTGGCAGGGGGGAAAGGTTTACTTTTGTCCGGCGTTTCCGGAGCGGCTTGCGCTTCGGAGGCTTCCCCACCCTGTTTTCTGACACCCCGACCCCATTTCTTGCGCATGACACTCCACTCCCTCTCCATCACGAACTACCGCAACATTGAGCTGGCCACGCTCCGATTCTCGCCCAACGTAAACTGCCTCGTGGGGGCTAACGGCATGGGCAAGTCGAACGTGCTCGACGCCATCTACTATCTGTCGTTCTGCCGGGGGTACGCCTCGTCGCAGGATGCGCTCAACGTGCGCCACGAGGCGGACTACTTCATGCTCGAGGCTGACTACGGACAGGACGAGGGCGCGGCGCGCCACCTGTGCTGCTCCCTGCAGCGGGGGTGCCGCAAACGGCTGAAAATCGACGGCAAGGACGTGAAGCGCATTTCGGAGCACGTGGGGCGCATTCCGCTGGTGATGATCGCCCCGGGCGACTCCGCCCTCATTCTCGGGGGGAGCGAGGAGCGGCGCCGGTTTATGGACATGGTAATCATGCAGTACGACGCGCCCTACCTGGAACACCTCATACGCTACGACAAGGCCCTGAAACAGCGCAACGCCCTGCTCAAGCAGGAGGACGCGCCCGTGGACGACGCCGTGATGTCGGTCCTCGAGGAGATGATGAGCGCGAGCGGAGCCGTCATCTACGGGGCGCGGCGCAAGTTTGTGGAGGAGTTTTCGCCCATATTCCTCGACCTCTACCGCCGCCTGTCGGGCAACGAGGCGGAACGGGTGGCCGTGAAGTACGTGAGCCACGGCGAACGCGGCGACCTGCTGCCGCAACTGCGGCAGTGGCGCGACAAGGAGCGCATCGTGGGCTATTCGCTCCACGGCATGCACAAGGACGACCTCGACCTGACGCTCAACGGTTTCGCCATGAAGCGCGAGGCCTCGCAGGGGCAACAGAAGACCTACTTCATATCGATGAAACTGGCGCAGTACGTGTTTCTGCGCCAAAAGGGCGAACGGCGCGCGCCGCTGCTGCTGCTCGACGACATTTTCGACAAGCTCGACGCAAGCCGCGTGGAACGCATCATATCCTACGTGAGCAGCGATGCCTTCGGGCAGATTTTCATCACCGACACGAGCCGCAGCCACCTCGACCGCATACTCGCCGCCACCCGCAGCGACTACCGCCTCTTCACCGTTGAGGACGGACGGGTGCAGCCCGCCGAGGAATGAGGCCACCGCCCGGCCGTTCGCATCCCCGGGGTTGTCAAAAATATATCCCTTGCAGTGTATAAATACTTGCAAGTATTCAATCGTCTCCTTGCAAGTATTCAATCTGCTTCTTGCCAAGTATTCAATCTGCTTCTTGGCAAGTATTTATCACCAATCCCCGTGGCGGCCGTTGCCGTCACGGGGATTGGCATCTCCGGCCGCCCCATCGGGCGGCCGTTTTTCCCTATATAATAATGCGTGTGCCGGTACGGCAAATTACTCCACCCTCTGCGGCTGGCGTGCGTCGCGCTGCTCGAAGAGCTGGTCGATGATGCCGTCGGCCAGGCCGATAACCGGCACGTGGATGTACTCGGCGCGTACCGTGCGGGCTATGCGCAGGAAAATTTCGGCGGCGGGGATAATCACGTCGGCGCGGTCGTCCTTGAGCGCGAACTGCTCCATGCGCTCCTCCACGCTGAGCGGACTGAGGCGGTCGTAGATGGCCTGGACGGAGTAGATGGGCATGCGCTGTAGGTCGCGGTCCTTGACGGAGGTCATGCGGTATATTTTGTTGATGTTGCCGCCCGAGCCGATGATGTTGACGGGCCCTGCCTCGCGGGCGACAGCGCGCAGGTCGGCCTCGAGGCGCAGCCACTCGTCGTCGCGCACCTTGCCCGTGAGCAAGCGCACAGTGCCGACGTTGTACGACACGGAACTGCGCAGCTCGCCGTCGAGCAGGAAGTTCACCTCGGTGGAACCGCCGCCCACGTCGACGTAGATGTACGCGCCCTGGCGGTCGGCCATGCACTCTATGTGGTTGCTGTAAACGATGCGGGCCTCCTCCTTGCCGTCAATTATCTCTATGTTAATATGCGTCTCCTTGAGGATGCGGCGTATCACCTCCTCGCCGTTTACGGCGTCGCGCATGGCCGAGGTGGCGCAGGCGCGGTAGTCGCACACGTCGTATATTTTCATCATCTGGCGGTAGGCCTTCATCAGGCGGCGGAGCTTTTCGGCTTTTTTCTCGCTCAACACGCCGTCGCGGAAGATGTCGAAGCCGAGCCTCAGCGGCACGCGCAGGAGCATCACTTTCTTGAACTTGTCCTTGCCTGCCGCGTCGCGGTCGATGCTTTTGATGAGCAGCCTCACGGCGTTTGAGCCGATGTCGATGGCTGCATAGTTGAGTCGTGCCATGGGTTACCTGTTTTCTGCCTCGTAGTGTTTGTAGAGTTCCTCTTGCGAGCGGAAGAGCTTGACATCGTCGCCTGGCCGGTAGTCCAGTCCTCGCCACTCCACGTTGCGCCCGGTGCCGTCGACGGCGCGCCCTTGCAGCGTGTCGGCGAGGGCGAAGTCGATGACGCGCTTAAGGTCGGCCTTGATGGCGGGGTCGTAGACGGGGGCGACTACCTCGACGCGGCTGTTGAGGTTGCGCGGCATCCAGTCGGCTGAGCCGATGAACATCTTGTCCTCGCCGGCGGCGCAGAACTGGAAGATGCGGGCGTGTTCCAGGTAGCGGTCGATGATGCCCACGATGCGCATGGTGTCGCTCTTGCCGGGCAGCCCCGCGACGAGCGAGCAGTTGCCCCTGACCACGAGGTCGACAGGCACGCCGTTGGCCGAGGCCTCGTAGAGCTTCTTCACCATGGCGGGGTCGGTGATGTGGTTTATCTTGACGCGGATATAGGCGGGCTTGCCCACGTTGTGGTTCTTTATTTCCTCGTTGATGAGGCGGATGAAGCGGTTGCGCATCTCGTTGGGCGACACGAGGAGTTCCTTGTACTTGACGGGCAGGTAGGGATGCTCAATGAAGTTGAACACCTGCGCCACGTCACGCACAATGTTGCGGTTGGCGGTCATGAGCATGTAGTCGGTGTAGCAGCGGGCGTTGCCCTCGTGGAAGTTGCCCGTGCTGACCACGGCGATGTCCGCCCCCTTGCGCATGCCGATGTGGGTCACCTTGGAGTGGACTTTCAGTCCCTCCACGCCGAAGATTACGTGGATGCCCACGTCCTGCATCTTCTTGGACCAGGAGATGTTCGAGGCCTCGTCGAAACGGGCCAGCAGCTCGATGACCACGGTCACTTGCTTGCCGTTTTGCGCCGCGTTGACGAGGGCTTTCACCACCTTCGACTCGCGCGCCAGACGGTAGAGCGTGGTGTGGATGCTCTTCACCTCCTTGTGGACGGCGGCCTCTTGGAGCAGGCGGATGTAGGAGGCGAAGTCGTGGTAGGGCACGTGGATGAAGCGGTCCTTCTGGCGCACGGCTTCGAGGATGGAACGCTCGCCCATCAGCTCCGGGCGGAGCAGGGGCTGCCAGCGGGGGTATTTCAGGTCCTTGCGCCCGCAGTCGGGGAAGGCCATGAGGTCGCGGTGGTTGTGGTAGCGGCCGGCGGCGAGGATGGTGTCGAGGCGGTCGACGTTGAGCTTGCCCAGTACGCGCTTCAGCACGTCGTGGGGCATCTCGGCATCGTAAATCACGCGCAGGGCCTGCCCCTTCTTGCGGCTCTTCACGCCCTTGGATATCTTTTGCATAAGGCCCGTGCGGAGGTCGTTGTCAATCTCCATCTCCGCGTCTTTGGTAAACTTGAAGGCGTAGGCCTCGAAGAGGTTGTAGTTCAGGCCGGCGAAGAGCAGCGGCAGGCAGCAGCGCACCACGTCGTCAACGTACATGATGTAGCTCGTGCCGTCGCGCTCGGGCAGCGTCACGAAGCGGCCCAGCCCCGAGGGCAGCTGTATGAGGGCGTACTCGGGGTGCGTTTTGTCGGTGCGCTTGCGCATCTTCACGGCCAGGTAGATGCAGTCGTCGGGTTCGTTGTTGAGGTCCTTGACGGCCGAGAACCACACGGGGGCGATGAAGCCGTCCATGCGCTGGTAGTAGTAGTTGCGGATGAAGGCAAGCTGCTCTTCGTCCACCTCGCGGTCGTTCACCAGGCAGATGCGCTCGCCGCGGAGTTCCTCCTCCACCTTTTGTATGGCGCGCTCGTACTCCTTGGCGTAGCGGGCGTTGAGCTTGTTGATTACCTTGAGCGTCTGCACGGCCTCGAGGCGTTCGTCGCGCATTTCCTTGTCGTCGCACTCGGCAATGCGGTTGAGCAGCGCCACGCGCACCCGGAAGAACTCGTCGAGGTTGTTGGAATAGATGCCCAAGAACCCGAGCCTTTCGAGCAGAGGGATGGTTCCCTTTTCGGCCTCCTGCAATATGCGGCGGTTGAAGTACATCCAGCTCACGTCGCGTGGCACGTAGTCCTTGTAGCTTGTCTCTTTCTTTGTCATTGGTGTTGGTTATTTAAAGCCTACCCCCAGCCCCTCCCTAAAAGGAGGGGGGGGGCCTGAGTGGACATTTTCGGCATTGCCCTTGCTCTTCCCTTTAGGGAGGGGCTGGGGATGTTTCTTTTTTGAGGGGTTGTGGGGAGGATTTATGTCCACAAACCGCGGCCTGCAAGGTAGGGTGTTCAAAATGCGAATATTTGTGGTGCAAAATTCCCACGACAATGTCCGCAAACCTCGCCCCAACGGGGCAGCTGCTCCTAGCCCAGGGCAGAGTGGCGGCGCGAAGTGGCGGCGTCACCCTGGGTTCCCCGTGCGGGGAACGTTGTCGCCCCATCGGGGCAGCTACATAAGATAGGGGCAACGCCCCGTAACCCTGCGACTTGTCCTGAACAATTTGAATGCGCCGCCCAACCGCCCCCGAACCCGGGCGTTGCCCGGTATCAACGCAGCTGCCCCGACGGGGCGGCAACGTCACTGGAACGGGGAACCCAGGGTGACGTGTCGCCGCTT
>CAVGTD010000083.1:0-7005 GCA_963632215.1 Clostridiales bacterium | reverse complement strand
GGGGAAAGTGTCGTCTCTCGTACGGGCTACGTGCGTTGCTCGTACGAGTGACGTGTGTGAGGCGTACGAGTGACGTGCGTCGATCGTACGGTGTGCGGGGACTTGCTTGGGGTTAGAATTGAAAAAAAGCCGCGCGACGGTTGTCGCGCGGCACACATTATTGAATCGATCACTATTGCCGGGGAGGCGGAGGGGTTATTCCGCTTCGGTCCAGCTGGAGCTGTTCCATCCCCGTCCGTTGGAGTAGGAGTCGGCGGCGTCTACGGTGTCGCTGTCACCGGAGGGCTTTACTATGTTGATGCCTTCGGGCGAAGCCGCGAGCATTTCTACGGGGCTGAGGGTGAGGACGGTTGCCTCGGGGGAGATGTATTTTGCCTTCATTGTTTTGCGCTTTGTTTGAAGTGTGAATGTGGGTTGGTTGTTACTGGGCAATGAATTTGCGTCCGCCCTGAATGTAGAGGCTGCCCTTGGCTGTCTTCTGCACGCGGCGGCCGGTGAGGTCGTAGACGGGAGCCTTTGCGTCTGCGTCGGCCTGAACGGCGTTGATGCCCGTGGTGGAACCATTGAAGTTCATGAGGATGGCAGCGGATTCGGTGGTTACGGGGAGGTAGGCCTTGTTCATAGCGAGCGTTGAGCCAATCTTAGCCTTGCAGAAAGCAACCTGATCGCCGCTATTTGCCTTTGCGAGGATGTAGGCGTTGTCGGACTCTGCGATTGTCTTTGCCTTGCCGGCGGTGTTTTCGAGTACGTTGCCGGAGATGGTGGCAGCGGTTTCGGTAGTGGCGGGAACCATGGCGGCGGTAGTCAGGTCGGTGCCGGCAGTGAGCAGTACGCCCGTGTTGGCCGGGATAGCCTCGCCCGAAACAGCCTTAACAGTGGCAGTAGTCTTCTCGTCGTTTGTGCCGCTGATGTAATAAGCCTTTACGCCCGTGGGGATAACCGTGGGGAAGGGAGCGGAGAACGTGGCGATTTTGTCGACGTTGTCAATGCCCGTAGCATCGTTGAAAGTTACCGTGTTGGGGTAAGTGGTCTCTTCGAGGAGGAGGGCAGAGGAGAACTGTGTATTGTAGAATGTACCAGTAGCTTGGTTGTAGACAGGAGTCGATGTGCCGTCGCTGCCATAGTTGATTACGAATACACGATTATTGTGGTTTGCGAATTTAGCATAAACGTACGACAGATCTGTTTTAAGATTACTTGTATATGCTAACGATGCATTCTGAGTGCTCAACGTCACAATACATTCAGCAGCGTAGCTGTCAAGATAACCCTTCAGGCTATTGCTTCCGTCAGAATTGCCCTTAAAGATGAAGTACTTGCCGTCAGCGTTCACGAACACATACTGTCCGTCGGCCACCTTGCGGCAGATGAGTTTTGCGGTTTCGGGATAGTTGGCGTTGCTATCGTCCGTAGTCTCTACAAGACCGTAGCCAGTGCCGCTGGTGTAGTTCATGTAGCACTTTCTGCCAGCGTTCGACACGCTGGTGATAGTATAAGCCTTGCCGTCTTCGGGGGTTACAGAAGCTGTTATTGCGGGTTTCTTTGTATTGAAAAAGAACTCTCCGTAAGCCGTAAGCAATGTAGTGCCGAGGGTTTCAAAATTGTCGTCCGTTGCGCTTTCGGCTGCGGTGATTGCTGCATTCACGGCATCCTTTGAGGCGGTTGTTGTCGTGGCATCTACATCCGCCTTTACGTCTGCTGCCAAGGCTTTGAGCGTTGCGGCGTTGGCGGGGATGAAGTTCCATACTGAGCCTTGGTCGGTGTTGCTATAGAGTGCGATTGTCTTAGACTTAGAAGTATCAACGCCGCCATACATATTCCAGCTTTTGTCGCCCAAAGCTATGTTGTAAAGAGGATAGTAGCCTTTTGCTGACGAATTAGTTGTGGCACTGATTGTCCACTCAGCATTGGTTTTTCCACTTTCTGCATAGTAGGTCACTGCGCTGCCGTTCGCTGTACCAGTTGCGCCAATATAAGTGGTTGTAACGCCATCGCCAAGATTTGTAGCCACTATATAATACTTACCATCGGTACTCGCCTTTGTGAGCTTCACAGTGAGCCGAGTTTGGATAGTAGGCAACGAGAACTGCGCGACATTGCTTGTACCTACTGCGTTGTTCGCATAGTAGCCGTTGTTTATACCTGCGTTCTGCACGTAGTAGAGGTAGGTGTTAGTGTCGTCGGACACTTTGGGCACAGTGATTTGGGCCTGCGCCGTGGCGGTTGAGCCGGCGAGGAGAGCCAGGCCCAGCGCGAGGGTAGTGATTTTCTTCATACTTTTATTTTGTTTGTTGATTGATGTGTTGCGGTTTTTTTGGGGGGCGTTGCCAATGTCGTTCCACCGCCGCCCATGCGTTGCAGAACCCGGGGGTATTGGCGGAATTTTAGCAATGTGGCTTTGCGGGGCGTTGCCCCTATATCAGGTAGCTGCCCCGTCAGGGCGCGAACGACATTGTTTGGGCGAGTACCCAGGGTGACGCCGCCACTTCGTGTCGGCTCTGCCCTGTGCTATGGGGAACTGCCCCGTTGGGGCGCGGTTTGCGGGCATTATCGTGGAAATTTTGGGCCACGAATATTCGCAGTTTGAACGCCCTACCTGTTGAGGCGCGGTTTGTGGACATTGTCAAAGCTATTTGCGCCGGAAAATACAGTTACACCCTACTTCTGGGTGGTGAGGAGTCAACGCAAAAAGCCGCCTTTCCGCTCCGTTGCCGATGGGGGCAGCGGAGCGGAAAGGCGGATGTCGCTAAGAAGCCAGAACAGTGGCTATCGGGCGCGCTGAATGGGGGGGGTAATTTTTGCCTCTCCGAAGGCGCAAGACGTACGCGCCGCCGTGGAGGCGATGGCACTTATCTGCTTGATTGGTATATGGTTCGGAGTGGACATTCTCAGGTCGTAATCTTTTTCGTTCGGCGGCAAATATAGGGTGTTTGCGAACGTTTTGCAAGTATTATGCAGATTTTTTGCTCTTTGCGCAAGTTTATGCCCGAAATGAGGATTTATGCATTCATTCTTAGGGGCTTAGGGGAGCGATAAACGAAATCTCCCCTTACGGGTGTTGCGCCGCATGGGGAGATTTATCAGAGGTTCAGGGATTGCCCTGTGGGTGGGCAGGGTTTTCAATGCACCCAGAAAGGGCAGAGCAGCAAGGACACATATTTACTTTTGCCCTTACAGGGCGTCAGCCTTGCTTAAACGGCTACCCAGGGTGTCGTTTGGGGCTTCGCCCCTTCACTCTGCCCTGGGCTAGGGACTTTAAGGCTTTCAGCCTATCCGCTATTGCTCTAATGAACAGAATTCTTGTTCATGTTGAATGCCCTACCCGTGGGGATTTCGGGGAGGTTACTTCACTACCACCTTCTTGCCGTTTACGATGTAGATGCCGGCGGGGAGCTTGCCGTTTACGCGGAGGCCGTTGAGGTTGTAGATGATGTCCTTACCGTTGGCGTTAGCCTTGGCATTGTTGATGCCAGTCGACGTGCCGATGCCGTAAACGAGGGTGAGGCCGGGGAGGGGCTTGCTGTCACCGTCTACGAATACGCCTTCGGGAACTACGATGGTGTAGACACCCTTTTCGGTCAGCGTTTCGGAGAGCGTCATGTGGCTGAGGTTGAAGACATCGTAGTCAGTCTCAATTGTAGCGGTGGCTACCTGCACGCCGTCCTTCATCACCTTGATGGTGTAGTCGTCGACGGTTACGGTCGGAGCGTTCCAATCGTCAGCGGCGTAGTCTGTGAGAGTGATGTCGATTGTGCTGAGTTCTGTCACGGTGCTGCCGTTTGCGGGGTCAGTCGTGAAGTTGAGCGTAGGAGCTTCGCCGATGGTGTAGGTGAGTTTAACTGCCGGGAGGGCATTACCAGAAGCGTCCTGGAAGTAACCCTCGGGGATGTCGAACGTGTAAACACCCTTTTCGGTGTAGTCTACGGTTATGTTAGCCCGGCTGTATACGAACCAGTCGAGTTCAGCGTCAATGCGTGCGATTTGCTCACCGTCCTTGCTTACGGTGATCATGCCGCTGCCAAGTGAAATTTCTTCGACCTTAGTGAATGTGATGCTGATGGTGGCGAGCGAGTCTACGTAAGAGCCGTTTTCGGGATCGGTTTCGAAGCTGCCGTCAACGGGCGTAGTGTCGTCGATGTAGTAGTAGCCCGTGAATGCGCGGGTGTTTTCAGAGTCGAACTGTTCGCCCGAAGTGAAGTAGTCGTCGGGGATGTTGAGGATGTAAACGCCCGGTGCGGTGATTTCCTCCTTGAGGAAGATGCGCATGGTGTTGGACTTGATCTTGTCGAACCAGTACGTGCCGTACTTCTCCTGCATTTCCTCTTCGGAGAGAGTCTCAGAATCGGCAATTATCTGCTGAACGCTCTCAGAGTAAACGAGAGCCGTGCTGTCTACAACCACGCGGGTGCGAGTGTCGCGATTGAGCACGTAAGCCTCGCTCGTGGCCAATGCACCCATGCCGATGGTGCTGGGAGCAGTTACGTCGAAGTAAGAGAGCGAAGTAACGGTTGATTCAGACTCAGGAGATACCGTGATATCGGCGCCGTTGTAGGCGAGGAGGAGTTCCTGCTGCGTCAGGGTAGTGGCACGGTCGCCGAAGTTACCCTTCACGCGGTGTCCGTCCATATCCTCGGCCGCAATGTTGACAGTGGCATAGCGAGCTTCCTGGCTCTTAGCCTTGCTCTCGCTCAAGCCGAGCTTCCAAACGTTGGAGTAGCCGTCAGTGCCGTCGACAGCCTCCACGGTGTCGAAGTACATATTTTCGACGCCGCCGCCACCAGCGATGCAGGTAGAGCCTTCCACAATCTTCACCATGCCGTCGAACGTTACGGTGAGGTTGAAGTCGTCGGCTGCCGTGATGGTAGTGGGTTCAACGCTTTCGAGGTTGATGTCGCTGTATACGTAGTCGGCCTGCGTACCGTAGATGTAGATGGTATCGCTACCCACCTTGATGTCCTTGTACATGTTGTAGTACTTGCCAATCATCTGGTAGCCAGTCACCACGATGCGGTAAGTGTGGCCAATGAGGAGCTTGGTAGTGCCGAGACCTACGACATCGCCAACCCATGCCTGGGCGTCCTTGTCGTAGTTTTCGATGTGCGTGGGCGAAACGATGATGGCATCGTCACCCTCGATGGGGTTGAGGTCCTCGATGGAGTAGCCTACGTAAGAGATAGAGTCGTTGCCCACGACGTTGTCGTAGTTCGTCTTGATGGTGATGGGCTGCTCGCTCACGAGCGAATCCATTTCGGCACCGATCATTTCCTGCGGAGCGGCATCGGCAGAAGCCTGGTAGGTCATGCTCTGAACGGTGAAGCCGTTGTACTTGGCCGTGAAGAGCGACTGGTAGTTCTTGCCGTTTGCGGCCTTGAGGTCGGTGAGGGTGAGGTAGACGTTCTTGGCGGTCTTGAGATCCGTGGACACCGGCACTTTAATAGTGTATGCGCCATTGATGTCGGCATCCTTAGTGACGGTAAGGTCGTCCTTGTCGATCGCAATGATTTCAGTTGCGCCCTTAGCGTTCTGATAAGCGAACGCTGCACCCGAGTAGCTGAACTTTTCGAAATCGGTGGCGAAGATTTCCACGTTGTCAACGTCGGCCAGAGAAGAGCCGCTTGCGGGAGTGAACTCAACAGATGCGTTGACGTTGGTGATTTCGTAGGGATACTGAACGGTGAACGAACCCTTGCTGCCGCTGGCGGTAGAGTAAACGGGGTTGTTGTTACGGTCTACGAGGTTGCTCACCTGGAGGAGCATCTTGTCGTAGATGGTGCTGATGCCGAGCATAGAGGCGGGAGTGCGCTCCTTGTCGGTGAGGTCGATGGTGAGAACCGTTCCAGATTCTGTCACCGTGTAGGGAGGATTCTCGTAGTAACGGTCAGAAGCCTCAGCGCCCGAAGAGAAGTCGCCGTAGGTGAGCTTGATTCTTTCGTTAGAAAGCACCTTCACGGGACCGTCGAAAGTGAGGGTCACGAGACCGTCCTCGTTGCCCTTAGTCCAGAAAGAGCGGAAGACGTGAGTGGTGTCGAAGTTCGTAGCGGAAACGAGAGCCACGGGCTTTGCGCCGCACACGTACTCAATGGAAACTGTGCCGTCCTCGCCAGCCTTAACAGTAGCGTCGTCCCTGAGCGTTACGCCGCTGAGGACGAAAGAGAACTTGTCGCCCTCCTTGAGTTCGCCCTTGTTCATGAGGTTGTAGATAGCGTCCTTCACCTCGAAGAACACGCTGGTAGAACCAGTGTTGAACTCAATGGGCTTTTTGCCGTTGTCGCCATAGACGATAGACACGCCAGAGCATGAAACGCTGTTGTCGAAGTAGACAGAAATCTGCGAATTGGCAGTGCAATTGACAGTGCTTCCAGCGTCGAGAGACGCACCGGTGTAGCTGAGCGTCTTGACATTGCTAAACGTGAGTGTTTGGGTGGCAGAACCAAGGAAGTTGGTTTGCTTGAAGTAGTAGGTAGTACCCGCTGTCACGTCCAGATTGTAATAGGAGTGATAGTTCGAGTCCTTGAGGTTTGTCACCGTGATTTGCTCCGTGCAAGCCTCGTCACTGAAAGGAGTGAGGACGTAGGTGCCTGACGAGCTGACGGTAAGGACACCGTTTTCGGTGGCGGTCCAAGAACCGACACCCTCTGTGAACATGCCAACTTCGTAAGGCGTGTCAAGCTCAAGTGCGCCGAGTGTCTTGACGACATCGGCCTGAGCTGTGAGCGTGCCTACAACGAGCAGCAAGCACAGAGCGAAGAGCGAACGAATGCTCTTCGCGGCTTGTGTGAGGTAGTGTTTACTCATACGTTGATAAAGTTTTTAGTTAATAGATGAATGGATTGTTTCGTTTTTTTGGGGGGATTGTCCGTTCGGGGGACGTTGCCGCTCCATCGGGGCAGCCGCATCGATACCGGGCAATGCCCGGGTTCAGGGGCGGTTGGGCGGAAAATCGGCAATGCGGCTTTGCGGGGCGTTGCCCCTTTATAAGGGAGCTGCCCCGTCAGGGCGCAAACG
>CAVGTD010000082.1:0-7016 GCA_963632215.1 Clostridiales bacterium | reverse complement strand
GAGAGCTGCCCCTTCGGACCGCACTATGCGGACATCATCGCCGCAAATATTCCATTGCCTTCGCCGCTGCAAAGGTAAGACATTATTCCGCTGCACGCCAAGCGATTGGCAAAGAGTGTGAATTTGTTTACAATTTCTTAATGCGTCGATATACCCAAACGTGGTGATTTTGCCCCTCCCCCGAGGCGCGGCGGACGGTAGCGAGGTTGTTTTTCGTACTTTTGCACCACGAAAGAATAAGGAATAAAGACGGTAGAATGACCCAAGCACAAAAACGATCAACCCTAACTACTGAAAACGCCCGGGCCGAGATTTCCGCCCTCTGCGTGGAAGGCGGCGTGGCGGAGTACCACGTGATGATTCACGCCCTTTGCCCCGAACAGACTTTCCAAGAGCAGCTCGACGCGGTGCTGAATACCTATTACAACCTGCTCGAGGGCGAACTTTGCGGCGCGTCGTCCGTCATCAAGCGGTACTTCCTGAGCGATGCGGCCAACCAGACCAACCAGCTCCTCGCCGCAGTGCCCGAGGCTTCGGCGTGCGCGTGTTCCATTGTGGAGCAGCCGCCCCTCAACGGCACGAAGATAGCCCTCTGGGCCTACCTGCAAAAGGGTATGGATGCCGGTTCGTTCTCGAACGGGCTGTACCGCGTGAAGCACAACGGCTATACCCACCTGTGGGGAGGCACGGCCACGGCTCACGCCGACGATTCCGAGCAGCAGACAAGCCTTTTGTTCAAAAACTACGTGATGCAGCTCCTCGCCGACGGCGGAAAGCTGGCGGACAACTGCGTGCGTACGTGGTTCTTCGTGCAGAATGTCGACGTGAACTACGCCGGCGTGGTCAAGGCGCGCAACGAGGAGTTCTTTACGCAGGGACTTACGAGCAAGACGCACTTCATCTCTTCCACCGGCATCAACGGCCGCAACGCCGACCCCTCGCTGCTCGTTCAGCTCGACACGTACGCCGTTCTCGGCATACGGCCCGAGCAGATGCAGTTCCTCTACGCTCCCGAATACCTCAATCCCACGTACGAGTACGGCGTGAGCTTTGAGCGCGGCACGTGCATGCACTACGGCGACCGCCGCCAGGTGTTCATCTCGGGCACGGCCAGCATCGACAACAAGGGCAACGTGCTTCACCTGGGCGACATCCGCAAGCAGACGCTCCGTATGTGGGAGAACGTTGAAGCCCTCTTGGCCGAGGCGGAATGTTCCTTCGAGGACGTAGGCCAGATGATTGTCTACCTGCGCGACACGGCCGACTACGCCGTTGTCAACCGCATGTTCGAGGAACGCTTCCCGGGCATCCCCTTCGTCGTGGTGCACGCCCCCGTGTGCCGTCCGGGCTGGCTCATCGAAATGGAGTGCATGGCTTCCAAGGCCTGCGAAAACAACGCCTTCGCCCCGTTCTGATTGCGGGCGGACAACCCGAAAACAACACGGACACCCCTCTTGGCAAAACCGATGCCAGGAGGGGTGTCTGCGTTGTTGGCGGCCGTACGTGCCGGGGATGTTGCCGAAACTTTCGGGAAAAATGCCGCACGCCGTACGGGCTGTGCTTGTCGGGCGTATGGCTGACGTGCGTGACCCGTCCGTGCGACGTGCGCAGCTCGTACGCCCGACGAGACTTTTCCGGGGGGCGGGGACGACTTTCAGACTATCTCGATCGTGGAACTCCCCGTGCCGGCGCGGCGGCAGAGGTGGATTTGCGGCGTTATCTGCGAGCGTATCTGCTCCGTATGGCTGATTACGCCCACCTTGCGTCCCTGCGTGTTTTCCAGGTTGGAGAGGGCGGTCATCACGAGCGAGAGCGATTCGCGGTCGAGGTTGCCGAAGCCCTCGTCGATGAAGAGCGAGCCGATGTGGAGGTTCTGGCTCGAGAGCGAGGCAAGGCCCAGGGCCAGGGCGAGCGACACGACAAACGTTTCGCCGCCCGAGAGCGACGTGACGTAGCGGTGCTCGTCGAACATGTCGTGGTCCACTATTTCGAGTGTCAGGGTGTTGGGCAGCGGTGTCAGCTCGTAGCGCGGCGACAGTTGGTGCAGGTGGTGGTTGGCGTGGGCCACGAGGTAGGAGAAGGTGTAGCTCTGCGCCATGGTGCGGAACCGTTTGCCGTCGGCCGAGCCAAAGAGCGTGTTGAGGCGTTCCCACTCCTCGTAGTCGGCTTCTGCGGCATCGTACTTCGCCATGAATTTCTCCGCCTCGGCCAGGTTTTTGCTGTGGGCCAGGAGTTCGGCCTTTATCAGGTCGAGTTCTTCCTGCGTCTGCGCCATCTGCGCGGCCAGGGCCTCGTGGCGTGCCGACAGTTCGGTGCGCAGGGCGGCGTAGCCCGCGGCCTGTTCCAGGCCCGAGGGGTGGGCAAACTGCGGCGTGTCGGCCTCGTCGGCCAGTTCCGAGGGTACGGGGCGCGCCGTGTCGGCCTGCAGTTGCTGCAAGGCGGCGCGCGCCTGCTTCAGGTCGTTCTCGGCCAACGTGTAGTGTTGCCGGAGCGTGTCGAGCTGTTGGCGCAGGTCGTTCCACGGAGTTTCGGCGGTGAAAATCCGGGTCAGTTCGTCGAAGTGGACGGGCGAGTGGTCGCCGTTGTAGCGCAGAATGAGCAAGTCGAGTTGCTCTTGCGCCTCGCCCAGCTTGCGCTGGCTCTGCGTGCGTTTCTGGTCGAGCGTCAGGCGGTTGCCCTCCAGCTCGCGCAGGTCGTTTTGCAAGGCGTCGTGCTGCTTGCGCAGGGCCTGTTCGGCGTTGCGTTCGGCGGCAACGGCCTGCTGCATCTGCGCCGTCTTCTCCTCGGGCGAAAGTCCGCCAAGGAGCCTTTGGAGTTCCTCCTGCTTTTCGCTGATGCTCTCGCGGGTGCGGCTGAGGCGGTCTCGCCATTGCATAAGGCTGCGTTCCTCCTCCTGAACCGACAGTTCGGCGTTTTTCGTCTCCTCCTGTCGCAGGGCGAGCGCGCGTTCCGCCTCGTCGAGTGCGGTGGTGGTGCGTGTCCAGTCTTCGTGGAGGGCAGAGAGCCGCTGGCGCAAGGTGTCGGCATTGTCGCGCCAGAGCGTAAACCAGCCCGAGAGCGTGATGAGACTGTCCAGGTCGGTATAGAGTTCCGAGCAGGCGCGTTCCGAACTGTTGAGCGTGTCGGCCAGTTCGGCCAGGAGCGTCACGGCCGTCTTCCTCTCGCTTTGTAGCGTGTTGAGGTAGTTGCGGTTGTCGGCCATGCGCGTGTCGAGTTGGCTAATCTCGTCGTTGAGCCGGTTGATGTTGTCCTGGTGTTCGTTGAAGGTGCTGAGTTCCCTTTCGGCCTGTTCGGCGGCTGTGGTGGTGTTCTCCGTGAGCAGCTGAATCATCATGCGGCGAGCGTCGCGGTTGACGGTCGACGAGCAGTCGGCAAACGAGTTGTCGAGGTAGGCGAACGAGGCCCACTCCTGCACGTCGGCTTCCTGCCGGCGGCGCAGGTCGTCGAGCGCGCGGCTGTCGGCTTCGAGGCGGGCGGCGGCGGCTGCCAGCTGCTCGCGCAGGGCGGCAAGGCTGTCGCGCTTGGCTTGGAGCGACTGTTGCAGGTCGTCATGCTCCTTGCTCAGCTGCGTCAGGAGTTCGCCCAGCTCGCGCTCCGTCTCCGTGTGGTAGGGGTGGTGCGTGGCGCCGCACACGGGGCAGGCCGTGCCCTCTTTCAGGTTTTTGCGCAGTTGCACGATGTTCTCCGACTGGCTCAGCGTATAGGCGGTGGCAATGCGGTTGTAGGCCTCCTCCGTAGCCGCCGTTTCGGTGGCCAGGCGGTCGGCTTGCTGCTGCGTCTGCGCCAGTTCCGTTTGCTCGCGCTTTTGGGCTGCTACCTTCTCCGATATGGTGGCGTAGCCCTCCGAGATGTGCCGCCACAACACGGCGGCGCGTTCCAGAGCCGAGAGGCGGTTGCGGTTGTCGGCGGCCGACTTTTGCAGCCGTGCCGAGTCGCGCCCTTGGTTGGCCTGCTGGTGTATGAGCAGTTCGCTGCGGAGCGTGTTGAGCCGCGCCTGGCAGTCGTGCTGCTCCTTTTCGGCCCGTTCGCTCTGGGCGGTGAGTTCGGCCTTGCGCTTCAGCAGGTTTTGCTCCTTGAGGTGCGCCTCGGCGTTGCGGGCGGTCTCCGTTTGCAGGTGCGAGAGCTTGTCCTTGATAGAGTCGTAGCGTTCGAACATCTGGCGGTGCACCGCAAGGCTCTGCACGTGGAGGCTCTTCTGCTTGATGTCCTCGGCGAGGGCCTGTTGCGCCTGACTCTTCGAGAGCAAGTCGGCCCTGCGCTTGTCCAGGCTCTCCTGCGAGGCGCGGAGCTGCTGCTCGTGGTTTTTGAGCTGCTCGCGCGCCATGGCCAGCTCGCCGTTGAGGGCCAGCCCCCGGTTGATGGACGGCTGCGCCGCTTCGAGGCGTTTCTCCGCGTCGGCGGTGCGCTCGTGAGCCACGTCGAGCTTCTGGGCGAGCGCGCTGAGCTGCTGCGTTTGCCGTTGTATGCGTTCGGCGTTGGCGGCCTCCTCGCCCTTGATATGCTCAATGTCGGTTTGCAGAAACACGATGCTCTGATAGAGCGGCTGCATGGGCAACACCGAGTCGTAGCGTTGCAGCTGCAGCTCGTTGCCGCGGTTTTCCATCAACGCCTTGTTGGCTTGCGCAAAGCTCTCCTCGCGCTGCGCCACGGTCTTTGTGGCTTCCGTAAAACGGTCAATCCAGCCCATTTGCGCTTCGAGGCGTGCCGAGGTCTCGGCGTTGCTCTTCTGCGTGGCTTCGAGCAGTTGCTTGCGCTCCTCCTTTTCGGCCTTTTGCGCCTCGTCGAGGCACTGGTTGCGGAGCGTTTGGGCGTTGGCGCTGATGAGGTCCATTTTGCGCTTGGCCTGTTGCGTGGCGTTGTAGATGCGCTGCCCCACCTGTCCGTAAAGTTCTGTGCCGGTGAGTTTTTCGAGCAGCGCAGCCTTGTCCTCGTCCTTGGCTTGCAGGAAACTGGCGAACGAGTTTTGCGCCAGGATGACCGTACGGGTGAACTGTTCGTAGGTAAGTCCCACGGCGCGGTTCACCTGTTCCTGCAAGGCTTTCTCCTCCGTCCAGCGTTCTCCCTGGCCGTCGGGCTGTATGAGCTGGAGCGTGCGAGTGGCTCTCGAAAGTACGCCCGTGCTCTTCTCGCGTACGCTCCACGAGGCCTCGTAGCGTTCGCCCGACGTGGCGCAAAACGCCACCTTGGCGTAGCCCTGCTTCTCTCCGCGGCGCAGAATGTGCGCCGTGCTGTACGAGGGCGTTTGCTGCTGTTTGCCCGTGGCCTGCTTGGCCTCTTCCGCCTTGCCCTTGGTGCCGACCGCCTTTTTGTTGCTCTCGAAGCGCGGCGCGCGGCCGTAGAGAGCCAGGCAGATGGCGTCGAGCAGCGTGCTTTTGCCCGAACCCGTGTTGCCCGTGATGGCGAAAAGCCCGGCCGAGCGTAGCGGCTCCTGTGTAAAGTCAATGATCTGTTCGCCCTCGATGGAGGTGAGGTTGCAAAGCGTAATTCTTTCTATTTTCATTGCTAGAGGATAAGTCTGCGGATTGTGGGATTGAGTGTTATTCAGCCTCTTCTTCGTCCAGCGCGCGCTTGAAGCGTTCGGCCAGCGGCTCGGGCATGGGTTCGCCGTAGCGTTCGCCGAACACCTTTTCGGCAAGGCTGAGCGGCGTGAGGGCGGCAAGGGCTTCCGCGCTTGCGCTTATCTGCTCCTCTTCGCGCGGTGCCGACGAGCCGTTCTCGCCCGGGAGGATGCGCTGCATTCGGCAGAAGTGGACGGCGTGGCCCCGCAGGGCTTCCATCACGCGGTGCATCAGCGTAGGCTCGGGCTGCCGTTCCTCAATGCGTATTTCAAGGTAGGGGTAGTTGTCTGCGGCGTTGTCGGCCTCTGCCCCGTCCTCGCCGCCTTGGGGCAGCAGGGGGAGGCGATCAATCTCGGCAAACACCTGTTCGGCGCGGAGGCTGCCGCCCGTCGTGGGCAGGGTGACCAGGCCGCGCAGGGGCTCGTAGGCAATGCGCTCCACTTCGGCATGGCCCTGCGCGTCGAGGGTTATGCGGTTGATGCCGTGGCGGTAGTTGCGTTCGGCGAACGACATGGGCAATGCGCTCCCGGCGTACCAGGCGTTGGCTTCGCCCTTGACGTGCTGCGCCTTGTGGATGTGTCCCAGGGCGGTGTAGCTCACTCCCTTGCCCACCACGGCGGCGTTGACGCAGTCCTGTCCGCCCACCACGAGGCGTTCGGAGTGGTCGCCCTCGGCTATCTCGGCCCCCGTGGCGTAGAAGTGGGCGGCCGCCACGCAGGGCAGGCTGGCAAAGGGCGAAGCCTGGAGCGCGCGGCGCATGCCGTCGAAGAAGTAGCCCAGCCCCTCGCCCTGGCTCATGCCCAGGGGGTAGTCGCTCGAACGCAGGTAGGGCAGGGCCATGCACACCACGGCCGGCTGCCCTGTGCGGCGGTCGGCAAGGGGCAGCAGGTGGTAGGCAAAGTCGGGTTCGCCCGAGGGGAGGAAACGGATTTTTCCGCGTACGTATATATTATGCGTCTTGAGCAGAGCGGCGGGTGCTTCAAGGCGGCCGGCGGAGTCGTGGTTGCCGGCTGTCACCACCACTTGCAGTCCCGGCACCTTCTGGGTGGCTTCGAGCAGGAAGTCGTAGAAGAGTTCCTCCGACGAGGCCGAGGGGTTGGCCGTGTCGAACACGTCGCCCGTGATGAGCAAGGCGTCGGGCTGTTCGTCCTCGAGGGTTCGCACGAGCCAGGCCAGGAAGTGGCGGTGCTCGCTAAGCCGGTTGTGGGTGTGGAAGGTGTTGCCGAGGTGCCAGTCGGCAGTGTGCAAAAGTTTCATGGGAACGTGGTGTGTATGTGTGTTCTTTTCGGGTAGCTTGGTTGATTGTTCGCGTTTTGCCCTTCGTGGGGGATGAATAGGGGCAATTTGTCCAAAAAAGTTTTATTGGAATATGGTGCGCAATTTGTCCACAAACCGCGGCCTGTAAGGGCAAAAGTAGACGCATATCTTTTTACTGCTGCCCTTGCAGGGCGCAAACTA
>CAVGTD010000081.1:0-7084 GCA_963632215.1 Clostridiales bacterium | reverse complement strand
TCGCGACCCCAACCTTGGCAAGGTTGTGCTCTACCAACTGAGCTATTTCCGCATTTGATTGCCGCATTTCGTTAAATGCGATGCAAAGGTACTCCTATTTTTGAAACAGACAAACACTTTGCCGCTTTCTTTTCCGTTTTTCCGCCAAAAAGGCTTGCGGAGCGGGGTGGGAGGGGGCGGCGGCTTTGCTTTTTGCGATATTAACGCTACTTTTGCTATAACGAAACGCCCCCGGCGAGGGTTTGCCCGCGGCCGCCTTTGTTCTTTTTCCGTCAGGCGGCAGGCAAACCGGGACGGGGAGCGCACTTTTTCAGACCGTAATGATGAAACAAAACACAATGGCGGCTCCGGACCGCTTGGGCGAATACCGCGAGGACATCAGCCAGGCCGTAAGGGTGATGAACCAGGGCGGCGTAATACTCTATCCCACCGACACCATTTGGGGCATTGGCTGCGACGCCACGAACGAGGAGGCCGTAAGGCGCGTTTTCGAAATAAAGCGGCGCAACGACGCGAAGGCTCTCATCTCGCTCATCGACTCCGAGGCGAAGCTTCAGTTCTACGTGCCCGACGTACCCGACGTGGCGTGGCAGCTCATCGACGTGGCGGTGCATCCCCTTACTATAATATATGATCACGCGCGAAACCTCGCCCCGAACCTTCTGGCTGAAGACGGCAGCGCAGCTATCCGCGTCACCGCCGAAGAGTTCAGCCGGAACTTGTGTATGCGAATGCGCCGCGCCGTGGTAAGCACTTCCGCCAACGTGAGCGGCGAGCCGTCGCCCAAGTGCTTCGCCGACATTGCACCCGAAATCCGCAACGCCGTCGACTACATTTGCACCTCGCGCCGCCACGAAAAGGCCAATCCCCCCGCCTCCAACATCATCAAACTCGGCAGCGGCGGCGAGGTGACGGTGATACGCTGACACGCCCCTCCAACACAACAAAAGAAAATGACTGACGAACAATACATTCCCAACCAAAACGAAGCCTTCGCCTACGCCGAGGATGCCATGCAACTCCCCGGAAGCGGCAGGGCCTACACTTCTGTCAAGAGCGAAAACAAGGCGATGCGCCGCCTGGCCGTATGGATAGCGCGCCACCTCAGCCAGCGGCAGTTCATCCTGCTTCTGGCCCTGCTCGTGGGCATCGGTTCCGCCGTGGCGGCCCAGGTGCTGAAACTCCTTATTCACGAAATCGAGCATCTGCTCACGTCGCAGTTCGATGCCACGCATGCCAACTGGCTCTTCCTCGTCTACCCCGTGGTGGGCATCTACCTCACCGCCCTGTTCATAAAGTACGCCGTGCGCGACGACATAGGCCACGGCGTAACCAAGATTCTCTACTCCCTGTCGCGCCGTCAGGGCAACATACGCGGTCACAACTGCTGGTCGAGCGTGGTGGCCTCGGCTCTGACCATCGGCTTCGGCGGTTCGGTCGGCGCCGAGTCGCCCATTGTGCTTACGGGTTCGGCCATAGGCAGTTCGCTCGGCCGCTTTTTCCGGCTCGACCACAAGACTATGATGCTCCTCATTGGCTGCGGCGCATCGGGCGCGGTGGCGGGTATTTTCAAGGCTCCCATTGCCGGACTGATGTTCACGCTCGAAGTGTTGATGGTCGACCTCACCATGGCATCGCTACTGCCGCTGCTCGTGAGCTGCCTCACGGCCACGTGCATCACCTACGCCTGGACGGGCATGAACCCCATGTTCAGCTTCGAACTGACCGACCCTTTCGCCGTCAACCGCGTGCCCACGTCGGTTTTGCTCGGCATTTGCTGCGGCTTCGTGTCGCTCTATTTCACCCGTGTGATGAACTCGTTCGAACAAGTGTTCGGGCGGCTTCGCAACCTCTACGCAAAACTGCTTTTGGGCGGCGCGGTGCTGGCCGTGCTGATATACTTCTTTCCGCCGCTCTACGGCGAAGGCTACAACACCATATCGACCATTCTCGGCAGCACGACGGAAGAGGGCGTGAACCAGGTGCTTAACAACTCTTTCTTCTACGGCCACACGCAATACCTTCTGCTCTACCTCGCCCTCATCGTCCTATTCAAGGTGTTCGCCACGACGGCCACCAACGGGGGCGGCGGATGCGGCGGTACGTTTGCGCCCAGCCTGTTCCTGGGCTGTCTGAGCGGCTTCATCTTCTCGCGGCTGTGGAACGAGTACGGGCTGTGGAGCATCGACGTGCCGGAAACCAACTACGCCCTTCTGGGCATGGCCGGCGTGATGAGCGGCGTGTTCCACGCCCCGCTGACGGGCGTGTTCCTCATAGCCGAACTCACCGGCGGCTACCAGCTCTTCATCCCCCTGATGATAGTCTCCGTGGCCTCGTACCTTACCATTCACGCCTTCGAACGCCACAGCATCTACGCCATGCGCCTTGCGCGTACGGGCGAACTGCTCACGCACCACAAGGACCGCTCCGTGCTGACGCTCATGTCGCTCGACGCCATCATCGACAAGGAACGCCCACTCTTGCACCCGGGCATGTACCTCGGGCAGGTGGTTCAGGCAGTCTCTACCAGCAAGTCGCTCCACTTCGCCGTGGTCGACATCAAGGGGGGGCTGCTCGGCGTGATCAACGTCAACAAAATCCGCAAAATCATCTTCCGCAGTGAACTCTACCGGATGTACAAGGCCGGCCAGCTCATGCGCCAGCCCGAGGCCGTGCTGCGCACCGACGACAACATGCAGGCCGTGATGGACAAGTTCGCCCACTGCGATGCCGGCACGCTGCCCGTTCTTAGCCCCGACGGCACGTTTGTGGGCTTCGTGTCGCGCACAAGGCTCTACGCCTCCTACCGCCAGATCATGAAGGACTTCTCCGAGGAATAACCCCATATTGCGGAACGAACTTCAAGCATACGAAACACATCAGCGCATATACCATGGAACAATACGGACTTTTAGGCTATCCGCTCGGCCACAGCTTTTCGGCGCGCTACTTTGCCGAAAAGTTCGAGCGCGAGCATATCGACGCCACGTACACCAACTTTGAATTTCCCGACGCCGCCCAGGCCGTCAGCCACCTGCTCAGCCTCCCGAGCCTCAGGGGCTTCAACGTGACCATCCCCCACAAGCAAGCCGTTATGCCCTTCCTGGCCGCCCTCTCGCCCGAGGCGCGCGCCATCGGGGCGGTCAACGTTGTTTGCGTCAGGCCCGGAGCCGACGGCACGCCCGAACTCTTCGGCTGCAACTCCGACGTCATCGGCTTCACCTCGTCCATCCGTCCGCTCCTCAACCCCTCCGTCCACACCCGCGCCCTCGTTCTCGGCACGGGCGGCGCGTCGAAAGCCGTCGTCTACGGCCTGCGCCAGCTCGGCATCGAACCCGTCTACGTCAGTCGCACACCAGCCACCGGCCGCCTCGCCTACGCCGACCTCACCCCCGAACTGATGGACAGCCACAAGGTGATAGTAAACTGCACCCCGCTGGGAATGTACCCCAAGACGGATGCCTGTCCCGACATTCCCTACCATCTTCTCACGCCCCAGCACCTCCTCTACGACCTCGTCTACAACCCCCTCGAAACCCTCTTCATGAAAAAAGGCCGCACCCAAGGCGCGGCCGTAAAGAACGGTCTCGAAATGCTCCACCTCCAAGCCGAAGCCGCCTGGCGAATGTGGCATGAGGAGTAGCTGGTTAAACGGCTCTCGAAGAGACTGAGCCGCTTTCATGGGGTGAGGTTTGATTATTTTTCAGTTCCTTTCTGTTGAACCAATCCAACAGGTCGCCGTAATAGTTATCAGATCTTTCAATCAAGTCATCCAGTTTGCTTACAAGTTCAATCTGGCTGCATCGAAAGGAGTTTTTCCCCCTTAGTGAAACTATGCAATCGGAAGAACTGGTTTGCGATATACTGACAAGACCCTGATACTTCATCCCGTCAACTGAAAACGAAACGCTGTCTGAGCTTATCTTGATATCGCTTATTCCCCATGAGGCAACTAAAAGTTCACTTTCTAGCAATGCGGCAAGTATCTCTATCATTCCTTGTCTGATATTTTTTATAAGTAATATTGTATATCTGCAAATATACTACATATAATATAAAATCTAACGGGTCGCCAAGAGCAAATCAACAAGTAGGCGCATTCTACATCGTAGAACGCGCAGTTTGCTAATTTTGCAAAGACAAATCAAGAATGTAATGGAATTACGATTAAGGGAAATATTGGCTCAGAGAGGGCTTACATTAAAGGACTTTGCGGTATCTACGGGCATGAGTCAATCTAATTTGAGCAACTATATAAACGGCAAGATTTCGCCAACTTTGGATACGCTCAAAAAAATAGCGGCTCACTTGGATATAGACGTAGTCGAATTGTTTCGTGAAAGGGAGGAAATTGAGCTTTATGTTAAGTACAACGGCAAACTTTGCCCCATTAGCAAACAAGACATTATAGAGTTGATAACAAACAAAACAAAGAAATGAGTATAGAGGAACTGCAAAAGTTGCTTTGTGGAAAAGGCATACTCGTATCAGAGCTAATCGACAACACAAAGGCAAGCGAGCGTTACGTGAGGACAGTGTTTGTTCAGAACGATGGCTTTACTTGGAAGACTGTCGTGCCTTATATTGACCGCCGCGCCGGATTGAATATCGAAAGTGAAAAAGAACTTGCTCAATATCTGATATCCCTTAAGCCGTATTTTGAGAAACAGGCGATGGAGAATTGGAAAAAGCAAGAACTCAAGAGGAAACTGATTAATGGCAAAGTGACAAAACCGTTCTTCATGGTGCTGCTTTCATTCAATGAGGAAACGGACCGATTGCCACGAAACAATAATGGCGCAAGAAGAATACAGGACATCAAAGACTGCGGGTATACAATAGCTTCTGTGCCTAATGCGAAAGGACGAACGACAAGTCGCATTTTGCTCCCTATTCCACTCAACACGGAAATGGGGTACGAGGCGTTCACTCCGCAGTTTAAAGCTAGAGTAATAAGGCTGCTTGAAGAGAGAAACGCATACGAGGCAAGAACCACCAACCGAAAATCGCTTATCCCGGATCATAAATTTTCAGAAGTTAGATGGGATGGCCAAACAAAGGGCGAAAACCCAATGGATATGACGGATGAAGAAATCATCCGCAAGTTCCAGTTGCTGGACAATCAGAGAAATCAGCAAAAACGTGAGGTGTGTCGTAAATGTTACCAAGACGGTATCCGGGGAACGATTTATGGCATTGATTATTTTTATCAGGGAGCGGAGAAATGGGACAATAATATTCCAGTTAAAGGCAAAGAGGCTGAAAAAGGCTGCATCGGTTGCCCCTGGTACGACATAGAGGAATGGCGCAATATGTTGAACAAGAAATTAAAAGGAGAGGAAGAGTGAAAGTCAAAACGTTTGGAAGCTTGTGCTCGGGCATAGAGGCGGCAAGCTTTGTGCTTGAACCGATGAACGTAAAGCCGTTGTGGCTTTCTGAAATCGCCGATTTCCAATCGCGGTTCTTGGCGGCGAAGTATCCCGATGTGCCTAATTTGGGCGACATGAACGGTATTCCGGGCATGATAGACGACGGGAGGGTAGAGGCACCAGACTTGTTGTGCGGCGGAACTCCCTGCCAAGCATTCTCTCTGGCAGGATGGCGAAACGGAATAAATGATGATCGCGGACAACTTACGTTGAAGTATATAGACATCGTTGATGCCATTGACCGGAAACGGTTGGCTAACGGCAAGGAGCGGTGCGTGTTCTTTTGGGAAAACGTAGAGGGGGCTTTGACAGACAAAACCAATGCCTTTGGCTGTTTCTTGGCGGGGCTTGCAGGATTGGACGAACCCATAAGGGTGAAGAAGTGGACATCGGCTGGCGTTTTGTATGCAAAGGACAGGAACATTGCATGGCGAGTGATGGATGCCAAGTATTTCGGCCTGCCGCAGCAGCGCAAGCGAGTATACGTTTTGGGCGGCGGAAAGGATTTTCACCCCGAGGCAGTTCTCTTCGAAAAAGGGCGTAGCGTGATCGTTGACCCGTTAAAGCCCCGGCTGCCCAAGCAGCCTTGTCTGTTTGACTGGACAGATGATGAAGTAAGCATATCGTTCGAACTGACCAAGGAAATTAACGGACACCGCATAGAGGCATTCAGAAGTTATTCCGACTGCCTGTATGCTGCCTACGGGACAAAATGGAACGGCAACGCCGCCGCTTTCAACGGATCATTGTTCCTCTCGCAGGACGGCAGACTCCGTCGGCTTAGCCCCTTGGAATGCGAGAGGCTGATGGGCTTTCCCGATAACTATACGCTGATAGACAAATGCCGGGATACGCAAAGGTATCAGGCGGTGGGAAACTCGTGGGCAGTTCCTGTTATAAAGTGGATTGCCCGGCGGCTTGTGGCGGACAATGAACCGGGAATGAACGTCAGCGTTCCGGCCTCGTCGATTGGCGATGATTACAAACTTTACTTGCTCGATGACTTTACAAGTAACGGTTCGGACGGATACATAAACGCGTCGAAAATGCCTTACGACTACAAAGTCTCAAACTTGGTGGACATAGCGGACAGCAACACGCCCGAGAAATTCTACATCACCACAAGGGGGTGCGCAGGCATTCTCCGTCGTAAACACGAGCATAACGCTGGCATGAACGAGCGGCTTGAAGCGGTGCTTAATGAATGTTCGGGCAGTTACGCCGCTTATGAACCTTTTCAATCGCGTGTTGCCCAATGATGTCTTTGCAGAAGTGATAGAGGCGTTTTTCCTGGCACATCGGGCGGCGCATCGTGGAGGAAGAGCAGCACGGCGAAGCCCGTGCGCAGTACGGCACGCGGCTCATCAAGACCCTTGCCGAGCAGCTCACACCCAAATACGGCAGCGCCTTCAGCAAGCGCAACCTCGACTATTTCCGCAAGTTCTATCTCTGTTTCAGCGATTTGGAGATTGTGAACACGCGTGTTCACAATCTTACTTGGTCGCACTTTCGCTCCATTATCAGGGTGGCTGACCCCAAGGCCAGGGAATGGTACGCCAAGGAGGCATCGGAAGAGATGTGGAGCGTAAGGACTCTCAACCGCAACATCAGCACGCAGTATTACGGGCGGCGCATGGCTTGCGCAAGGGAAGGAC
>CAVGTD010000080.1:0-7146 GCA_963632215.1 Clostridiales bacterium | reverse complement strand
TGGTTCGTACCCCAGGGCTTAGTGCGGTCGGCGGGGCAGGTGAAGCCTTCGGGAAGCGCATCGAGGCTCTGGAAAACGAGTTCGCAGGGAATGTGACCTTCGTATTTTGAGAGGACAATGCGGCGGAAGTCGTCCTCAAAGTCCTTGCGGATGACAAACACCAACTTGCCGAAGCCGGCGTGGATGGCGTCGTAGATGGAATAGTCCATGATTGTTTCGCCATGAGGGCCGAGTTCGTCGAGTTGCTTCAAGCCGCCATAGCGACTGCCCATGCCGGCTGCAAGCAGAAAGAGTGTGGGTTTCATGTGGTATGAATGTTTTGGTATAGTTAGTGTGTGAATTGCTAATAAGGCATTGCAAATGTAGGAAAAAACTAAGGAACAGCGCACGTCTGCGCTGATTTTCCGCCTAAACGGGCTCGTTCAGCCGAAAAGGGCAAGCGCAAGGGCGCAGAGCAGGGCGAAAAGGAGCATGTTGCGCGAGGTGGCGCCGAGTATGCGGTTGAGCTGCCGACCGGAGCGTATGCGAACCATTTTGCGCCACGTCAGCGTATGCGGCACGAGGTAGAGAGCCGGCAGCAAGGCGGCAGCTGCGTGCCCCCAAAGGGCGAGCAGTGCGGCGCAGCCGTAGCCGGCGAAACCCTGCAAGAGGTAGAATAACGAGCCGAACCGCTCGCCAAAGAACACCACCAAGGTGCGCTTTCCGCTCAGGGCGTCTTGCTCGCGGTCGCGGTAGTTGTTCAGTACGAGCAGCGTGTCCGTAACCAAGCCGCAGGCCGCCGCGAGCCACCACACTGAGGGCGTGAGGCACTGCCCCTGAACGTAGTACGTGCCGCAGACCGGCACCAGTCCGAAGAACACCCACACGAGAAGGTCGCCGCAGCCCATATAGGAGAGCATCGTGGTGTAGAGAAAGGCGAACACCACGCACGCCACGCCGATGAATATGAGCGTCCAGCCGCCGTAAGGAAGGAGGCAGCAGCCAAAGGCGCACGCCACCGCCAGCGTCAGGACAATGCCCCATCCCATGGCGCGGGGCGAAATCCAACCCTGGGCGCAAGCCCTTTCGGGCCCGAGGCGGTCGGAGCGGTCGGTGCCGCGGCGGAAGTCGTATAGGTCGTTGATAAAGTTGGCCGCAATCTGCATAAAGGCGGCGAACAGGCAACAAAGCACGGCAGGCACGGCCTTGAACCGCCCTTCGGCATAGGCCAGTGCCGAGGCGCATACCACAGGCATAAGGGCGGCCGAGAGCGTTTTGGGGCGCGCCGCGAGTATCCAGTATCTAAACAAGTCGGGGTGCAGGTTTGTGGAATTTTATTGGGGCAGGAAGTCGAGCAGCATTTTGAGGCTTTCCTCGTCGCGCCAACTCCAAAAACGGTTGGTCATCAGCGTTTTGAACGCTTGCAGCTGGTCTTTTTCTACATACGTCTTAAACACCGATTCGTTGGCCGGAATAACGCGTCCCTTGATGTTGAAGTAGTAGGTGTCGGAGAGGGGGATGCCCTGCTCGTCGTCGCGCTTCTGCGAGTCGAGGTTGAGGAAAATGTCGAAGTCGGGCATGTAGAAGTTGTCCATGTTGGTGCCGCCGTCGGTCTCAGCCTTGTAGAGCGTCATGTTGACGTGCGTGTTGCGCAGGAGGTAGTTGTAGCCCTTTTGCGCCACAACCAAGGCCATGACGGAGTCCACCTTCATGAAGTGCGTGGTGTCGTTGAAATATACGCCCACAATGTTTTTGGTATAGGCGCGCATTGCCTTGCCCGTCTTCTCGTCGAGGTAGACGAGCGAGCCGTCTTTGAGGAAGATGTTGGCCTTGGCCTTGACAAACTTGCCGAAAGTCTGCTGTATGCGAGCTTCTTGAAACTCGGGGTAGAGCAGAGCCGTCTTGCTGCGCTTCTGCACCTGCGCCTGTTGGGAAAAGGCCGTGAGGGGGCAGAGGGCGATGAAAAGAATAAAAAGGATGTGCTTCATTCGGGGAGGTTTATTTTGCGTTCAACGAACTCCTTGATGAACTGCGCCGTGCCTTCGATGCCCAGCACGCAGGAGTTGATGCAGAGGTGGTAGGTGGAGGCTGCTCCCCACGTGCCGGAACTGTAGAAGTTGTAGAAACTGGCGCGCTCGTCGTCGCCTTTCTCTATGATTTCAAGGGCTTTCTCCTTGGAGCAATTCTCCCATTCGGCTACCTTCGACACGCGGTAGTCCATGTCGGCTGTGACGAACACGTTGACGCAGCGAGGGTGTTCGCGCAGCACGTAGTCGGCGCAGCGTCCGATGAAAATGCACGAACGTTCCGAGGCTGCCTTGCGGATGGCATCGCTCTGAAGGCGGAACAGGTTTTCGTTGGAGAGTTCGTTGTTGTAGTAAGTGCTGCCGCCGCCCACAAAGGGAATGATGTTGCCGAGCGTGCGGAGAAAACGGTTCTTTTCGTCGCTCTTTTCGAATACTTCGGCGCAGAAGCCGCTCTCCTTGGCGGCGAGGGCGAGGATTTCGCGGTCGTAATAGTCAATGCCGAACTCCTTGGCCAGGAGTTTGCCAATGGCGCGCCCGCCGCTGCCGAGCGAACGTCCTATGTTGATTACAAAGGGTGACTGTGTGTTGTCTGTCTCTTTCATAGCTATGGTTGTTTCGGGGGGTTACAGGGATTGGGCTGCTCTCTTCTTGAACTTTTTGAGCTGCAGGAGCAGCAGCGTGATGGCCAGCACAGACGCTAAGCCGTCGGCCACGGGGGCGGCGTGCCAAAGTCCTTCAAGAGGGTCGGAGAAAACGTGCGGAAGAATGAAGATTGCCGGCACGAGGAAGATGAGCTGGCGCGTGAGCGACAGGAAAATGCTCTTCGCGGCGTAGCCGATGCTCTGGAAAAAGGCGGTCGAAACGATTTGTATGCCGACAATGGGGAACATCATGACCATGCAGCTGAGGGCGTGCGAGGCCATGTTGATGAGTTCGGGGGAATCCTTTGCAAAAACCGTGACAAACGGGGTGGGGAAGAACACGCCGATGACGAAGCCAATCATTGTGATGCAAGTGCCCACGGCCAAGGCGCGTTTAAGCACGCCCGTCACGCGGTCGAACCGCTGCGCTCCGAAGTTGTAGCCGGCAATGGGCTGCATACCTTGGTTCAGTCCGATGACCACCATCACGATAAAAAGAATGAGGCGGTTGCAAATGCCGAACGCGCCCACTGCCACGTCGCCGCCGTAGGTGGTGAGGCTGCGCGTCATCATGGCCGCCACGAGGCAGGCGCAAAGGTTGATGAGGAACTGCGGCAGCCCCACAAGGAGCGATTCGCGGACAATTTTGCCGTTCCAGCGGATGTAGCTCCGCTTGAGGTGAATAAGGTCGTTTGCGTTGGAAAACAGGCGTAATTGCCACATGAGCATCACCAGCTGAGCCATGATGGTGGCTGTGGCGGCTCCGCGGATGCCCCAGCCCAGCACGAAGATGAAGATGGGGCAGAAAACGCAGTTGAGTATGACCGTGCCGAACGTGGCGAACATAGCCTTTTGCGGACGGTTGGTAGAGCGGAGCATGGCGTTGAGTCCGAGGTAAAGGTGCGTCACCACGTTGCCCGCAAGAATGATGGTCATGAAACTGCGTGCGTAGGGAAGCGTCACGTCGCTTGCGCCGAAGAAGCGCAATATGGGGTCGATGAAACAAAGCAGCACAAGGCCGAGCAGAATACCCATCGTGAGGTTCATTATCACCACGTTGCCGAGGATTTTCTGCGCCGTGCCGTAGTCCTTTTGACCTAGTTTTACGCTCATAAGCGTGGCTGCGCCTACGCCCACCATAGCTCCGAACGCCGCCGTGAGCGACATGATGGGGCTTGTCAGGGCCAAGCCCATGATGGCCTCAGGCCCTACGCCCTGACCGATGAATATGCCGTCGATGATGTTGTATACCGACGATGCCGCCATGGCCACGATGGCCGGGATGGCGTACTGTATGAGGAGTTTGCCCACCGGTTTTTCGGCGAGCACGTTGAATTGGTTTGTATTGGCTGTTTGCGTCATGCAGATGGTTTAGTTGTTGTCCTGTTGTAGTATCTCGATGCTGTAACCGCCCTGCCACATGCCGTTGGCCTCCAAGCGGTTGATGTAGGGCCGCTCAGCAATGTCGCCCTCAAAGCCCTTGCGGTCGCAAAGTCCGTACCACGGTTCGCAGCAGATGAACGGCGTATGCACGCCCTGCGGACTCCAAAAGAGCCAAACGGGTGCTGTGCTTTCAACCTTCGCCACGGGCTGCTTTTGCTTGTTGAGAAGCGTGGCTGATTTAACTTGATTGTCGTTGAATATCAGTGCTTCGTGGTTGAATGTCTCCACCGAAAGTGGAACAAGCCCGTCCTTCGTCATCGGCACGGGATGTTCGCCCTCTTCCTGGCAGCCTTGCTCGCCGGCACGCACCACGTGAGAGATGTTTCCCTCGAGCTTGAGGTATCCGTCTACGGGTTCAGCCTCGTCCCAATCGGGGAGGTTGAGAGCTGGGTGTCCGCCTATTTGGAAGAACATTGCGCGAGAACTGAGGTTCTGCACACTAAGCGTGGCCGCAAGGCGTGCGCCTTGGAGCGAGTAGGTGACGGAAAGGCAAAAGGCAAAGGGGTATTCGGCAAACGTGCCGACCGTGCTGCGAAATTCCAGCCGTACGCTGTTTGCTGCGGCGCTTGCCACGTGCCACGGGGCGCGGCGAACAAAGCCGTGCTTGGGCAGCTTGTGTTCTTTGCCGTCGAGGCGGTACGTGCCGTTCCACAGTCCGCCCACAATGGGGAAGAGCAGTGGCGAACGTCCGCTCCACCACTGCGCGTCGCCCTGCCACAGGTATTCGCGCCCGGTCCGGATGTCCTTGACGCTCTGCACCTCTGCGCCAATTTCGCTGACGGTTACGCTTAGCTTGTCGTTCTTTATCGTGATCATATATTGTGTAGTGCTTGATTTGTTATCGTTTCATCTGCCCTTAGCCCACGCTGCCCTCGAGCGAAACGCTGAGCAACTTGGTGGCTTCCACGGCAAACTCCATCGGTAGCTTGTTGATTACCTCCTTGGCGTAGCCGCCCACAATGAGCGACACGGCGTCCTCGGTGGGTATGCCGCGCTGGTTGCAGTAGAGCAGCTGGTCCTCTGATATCTTTGAGGTAGTGGCTTCGTGTTCTACCGTCGAATCGGGGTTTGCCACGTCGATGTAGGGGAAGGTGTGCGCGCCGCACTCCGAGCCGAGCAGCAGGGAGTCGCACGAGGAATAGTTGCGCGCACCCGAGGCCTTTGAACCCACCTTAACGAGTCCGCGGTAGGAGTTTTGGCTCTTGCCGGCCGATATGCCTTTGGATATGATGGTGCTGCGCGTGTTGCGCCCTATGTGTATCATCTTTGTGCCAGTGTCGGCCTCTTGGTGGTTGTTGGTCACGGCCACGGAGTAAAACTCCGCCTGTGAGTTGTCGCCCATCAGCACGCACGAGGGGTACTTCCACGTGATGGCCGAACCCGTCTCCACTTGCGTCCACGATAGCTTGGAGTTTGCGCCGCGCAATTGGCCGCGCTTGGTCACGAGGTTGTACACGCCGCCTCGTCCCTCTTTGTCGCCGGGATACCAGTTCTGCACGGTGGAATATTTCACCTCCGCATCCTCGTTCACCACAATTTCCACAATGGCAGCATGGAGCTGGTTCTCGTCGCGCATCGGGGCCGTGCAGCCTTCGAGGTAACTCACGTAGCCGCCGTCGTCGCAAACGATGAGCGTACGCTCAAACTGCCCCGTGTTGCGGGCGTTGATGCGGAAATAGGTGGAGAGTTCCATGGGGCAGCGCACACCCCGGGGTATGTAGACGAACGAACCGTCGGAGAATACTGCGCTGTTGAGTGCGGCGAAGTAGTTGTCGCGGTAAGGTACAACAGAGCCGAGGTACTTGCGTACAAGGTCGGGGTTCTCGCGCACAGCCTCCGATATAGAGCAGAAAATGATGCCTTTCTCTTGCAGTTTGTCCTTAAACGTGGTCTTCACGCTGACTGAGTCCATCACGGCGTCCACGGCCACGCCTGCCAGTTGCATCCGTTCTTCGAGGGGGATGCCCAGCTTGTCGAATGTTTTGAGCAGTTCGGGGTCGATGTCTTTCTTGCCCTCTTCGCGCTGTTTCTTTGTGGGGTCGGCGTAGTAGGAGATAGCCTGGTAGTCAATGGGGGGCAGGTTGACGTGTCCCCAGTCGGGTTGTTCGAGCGTTTGCCAGTAGCGGAAGGCTTTGAGGCGGAAGTCGAGCAGCCACTCCGGCTCGCCCTTCTTCTGCGATATGAGCCTCACCACGTCCTCGTTGAGCCCTCGCTCAATGATGTCGGTATGCACGTCGGTGGTGAAGCCGTATTCGTATTTCTTGTCGGTTATCTCTTTTACAAGTGCGTTCTCGTCAGTCATTTCTTGTCGGTAGTCTGTTAGCGGTGTGCTTTCGTCATTTCGCTTTGCGCGTGGTGTCCTGCAAGTTCACCCAAATGGTGTCGGATTTCTCGCCGGTGCTGTCGGCGGGCGTTGCGCTCTTTTCGGCCGCATTGTCGGAGAAGAAGAGCTGCATCGCGCCGGCTACGGGCGGCAGGAGCTTGGAACTGCTCGCCTTTTCGGTGTTGAGGATGTGAAGCCCCGTCATCACGTTGAACACGCAGCTGAGTATCACGAGGTTTTTAAGCACGCTCACCAGTGCGCCGAGGATGCTGTTGGGCATTCCGAGTTTCATCCCCTTGAGCGACTTGGTGAGGATGTTAGCCACCAGCCCCAGAGCAATAGGCACAATAATCCAGAGCAGGAGGAAAGCGATGATGCTCGTCACCATGTTCGTTTCGCTGCCGTTCACGGCCAGATACTTTCCGAAAGCCGAGTAGCACGTGGCGGCGATGAGCAGACCCACGAGGATGCCAAGCGTAGAGGTGATTTCTTTGATAAACCCTGTGCGCCACCCGTTGAACACGGACCACAGGAACACGATAATAATAAATGCGTCTATCATAACGGACGTATGCAAGTATAATAAGGAAGCGCGCGAAAAAAGCGTATGCGGGATAAATCAAATGTGGCGCGCCATGCACTTTGATTGCGCAAAGTTACAACATCCTTGCTTTACGCCGACAGCCGCAGCCTTAATTATCCCAAAAGTTCGGTAACGGAGAGAGGTGCAAGG
>CAVGTD010000079.1:0-7491 GCA_963632215.1 Clostridiales bacterium | reverse complement strand
AAAGAAAAACGTACTTTTGCAATGCACCGTATTGCGGATGCGCTAACCTTGTTGCGCGATGGGCATGAAAAACACCACGAGGCATGAGGAAATGTATATCCGCTTTGTTGTTGGGGAAAAGTCTGCGTTCTAAAGTCCTTTCCCTTTTGCATGAAAAGCATTTAATTTCTAACACATAACATTATCCACAAGTATGAGGAGATTTACCCTTTTCTTCTTAGCCTTGTTCGCTTGCCTTATGGCAGGTGCGCAGAGCTATTTGCCAGACTTCTCGACCGAGGACTCACCCACGTATCTGCCCGTGAAATTTAAATCGGGTGGTGCCTATTTGAGTGACCAAGGCGCGGGAAACAACATGAAAACGGTAGCTAGCACATCCGACGCTACGCAGTTTCAGTTCATCGGCACACAGTCAAGCTTCATTATGAAGAGCAAGTCGGGAAACTATGTTAGTTTTTCAAACTCTCGTTTCACCACCACTTCTTCTAAGAGCGATGCCGTAACGCTGGCCATCATCAATGGCAGTGCCAGCAAGTACTATGAAATCAAGCGCAGCAGCGAAAGCAACTGCATGAATCAATGGGGCGGCGCTGGTTCAGGTAAAGAACTTGGAGAATACGATGCAGGAGACGGTGGCAACCAACTCTACTTCGAAGGCGCAGATGGCGGGATTGAAAGACTCACTGAGGATTACAATGCTTTGGTGAAGAAGATTAACGCAGCTGCCACCTACAAATTCTTCTATCACGACGCTTCTGCTGCTGTGGCTGCCATCCCCACCACTACGCCGACGACCAAGGACGGTTTGAATGAGGCAATCACAACTCTTACCGAGGCTTACAACGCCATCAGCACAAATGGTGACTTGCTCGGCACTGACATTGCCGGCAAGCACGTTATCCTTGCCAACAAGCTTCACACCACCCTCTTCGCATACGCCAACGGCACGAAGATGGGTTCAAGCGCAAGCTACTACACCAACGATAACATTTGGGAATTTGTAGCCACTGCCACAGAGGGTGAATACTACCTCAAGAACGTAGGCACTGGCCTCTACGTAGGCACTGTTCCCACTACCAACAACACCTGCTTCTCATTGGTTGAAAGCACCGATGACGCTGGCGTTTATACTGTGGAAGCAGCAGCCACCAACGGCCACTGCATCATTTACAGCAAGACGGGTACCGCCGATCTCGAAACCCTCCACATGGTAGACTGGAACGGCGTGGTGCGTTGGAGCAAAACAGCCGATGCCAGCCAGTTTCTTCTCATCGACGCTACCGACGCCGAAACCGTTATCAACTCCACATATTACACCATCAAGAACGGTACGGGCGGTTACGTAAGTGCAGAAGACGGCTACATCAGCAGCGGCAACCTTTTGCTCAGCAACAGCAAGTCGCCCACGAGCCGCAATGGACTTTGGCATTTGCTCAAGACTTCAAGCAACAACTACCAGTTCATCAACGCCGGCAAGGGTACTATCATCAGCATGACCGGTTCGGAAGCCGATGCTCGCGCCACCCTCGTCAGCCCCACTGCCGAAAATAGCGAAGCCACTACCGAGTTCAACGGTACTTTCAACATCGGCTCAAGCAGTGCCAGCTACATCAAGTTGCCCAACTCTGCCAATAACTACTGGAACAAGCGCGGCAACTACCTCGCCCTTTGGAACAGCAGCGCAGCCACCAACAACGATCAGGGCTCAATGTTCTACATTACCGAGGTTGACCCCAATAGCGATGAGTTCTTCTCGGAGTTCAACACCGTAGAAGCCGGCATCCGTCCTACCGACATCAGCGACTTCGCCCTTTGGTACAACGTCCCCGTGGCTCACACCACCGCATCCGACACCTGGATGGAATATGCCCTTCCCCTGGGCAATGGCCAAATTGGCGCAACCATCCGCGGCGGCCTCTTCAAGGACGAAATCCAGTTCAACGAGAAGACCCTCTTCGAAGGAAACTCTAACAACAACGGACAGGGTTACTACCAGAACTTCGGTTCAATCATCGTGACCGACAAGAGCGGCGCTTTCTCGCTTCGCGACGACAGCAAGCCCGTAAAGGCTTACAACCGCTACCTCGACCTCATGAGCGGCGTGGGCGGCGTGAACTACAAGAGCACGGACGAAGAAACCACCTACGCTCGCCGCTACTTCACGTCTACTTTAGATAAAGTACTCGTAGCTCACTACGAAGCTACCGGCACCGACAAACTCGCCCTCAACTTTGCCTACGACCCCGACGACCAGATCAACGCCAGCGACGTAACCTACACCGACAACGGCGCATCGTTCTACGGCAAACTCACTACGGTGAAGTACAACACCGCCTTCAAGGTGTACGCCAGCGAGGGCGCAACCATCACCAAGACCGATGCCGGTATCCTTGTGGAGAACGCCGAATGGGCTAACCTCATCATGGCTGCCGCTACCGACTTCGACGCTTCTAAGTCGGGTTCTGTAACCGGTGAAACTGCCGCCGACCTTGCCACTAAGGTAACGGATCGCATCGACGCGGCCGCTGCTCAGGACTACAACGTTCTGCTCGTCAACCACACCACAGAGTGGAATCGCCTCATGAGCCGCGTAAACTTGCAGCTCGGCACAGTGTCTGACAAGACCACCGAAGACCTCATTAAGTACTACGCTACCGATGCCAACAAGACTACTGCTGAGGGCCTCTACCTCGAGAGCCTCTACTTCCAGTACGGCCGTTACCTCACCGTTGGCGCCAACTACGACACCACCATCCATGCGCCCAGCAACCTGCAGGGTATCTGGAACGACCGTTCGTACACCAACTTCTGGCACTGCGATATCCACAACGATATCAACGTGGAGATGAACTACTGGCCCGCCGACCCCACCAACCTCAGCGAGATGCACCGCCCCTTCCTTAGCTATATCATCGATATCGCTTCGGCCGAAAACTCTCCTTGGAAGACTTTGGCTCAGAAGATTAAGTCGGGGGCTCAGGGTTGGACCGTAGCTTGCGAAGGCAACATCTTCGGCGGTTCGTCACAATGGGAAAACAGCAACATCAAGAGCCTTGGCGCATGGTATTGCACCCACCTGTGGCGCTACTATAAGTACACCCTCGACACCGAGTTCCTTAAGTGTGCCCTCCCCGTGATGTACGACGCAGCCCTCTTCGTGAAGAGCATCGCCACGAAGGACAGCAACGGCCTCTACGAAATCACCGGCGAATGGAGTCCCGAACACGGAGCATACAACCAGGTGACAGCATTCACCCAGCAGAACACCTACGAACTGCTCGACGAAGTGTTCAAGGCTCACGAAATCCTTGGCGACGAATCTCCGCTCACCGCGGCGCAGATTGCCAACATCCAAGACCTCTACGACAACTACGACAAGGGCGTTTGGACTGAGACCTACGGCGGCAAGACCTGCATCTCAGAGTGGAAGAACACCGCTCTCACCGATCAAGGCCACCGTCACCTCTCTCACCTCATGTGCCTCTTCCCCTACTCTCAGGTAAGTGCGTTCGACACTACCGAGGACGGCATCACCAAGTTCCAGGCTGCCTACAACGGACAGGTTGCCCGCAATGGCGACGTAACCGGTTGGTCAATGGGTTGGCAGACGAACACCTACGCTCGCTGCCTCGACGGCGACAACGCTCGCCGCAACCTCTCGTTGGCACTTCGCCACTCAGGTTCGTACGTCATCCAGATGTCGAACTACGGCGGTTGCTACTACAACCTCTTCGACTCGCACTCGCCCTTCCAAATCGACGGCAACTACGGTTGCACCAGCGGTGTGGCTGAAATGTTGCTCCAGAGCTACGACGACGTGATTACCATCCTCCCCGCTCTTCCCACGGCTTGGACCAGTGGTCAGGTTGAAGGCTTGAAGGCTCAGGGCAAGTTCACCGTTGACGAAGCTTGGAAAGACAACAAACCGACCATCGTGCGAATCACCAACGAACTCGACACCGACCGCACCGTTTCCGTTCGCTTGAACAAGGCGGTTGAGACCTACACCATCGAAGCCAACTCAAGCATCGAACTCGACTGCACCAGCGGCAAACTTCCCACAGGCATCAAGCCCGCTGTGACAGTTCCCGTTGCCGTGAAGACCATCTACGACCTCAGCGGCCGCCGCGTAGGCAAGGCCGAAAAGGGCGTTTACATCATCAACGGCCAGAAGGTAGTGCGCTAACCGCACAGGCACTCCGCATTGCTTTCTTGGCGAAAACAACTCTCGGAACGGACGTTCCCCGAAGCCCACAGGGGCCAGAGGGAACGTCCGTTCCCCTTTTTGCCCCCTCCGACCGTCGCCAATTCGTTTATTTTTAGGAAATTCGCAGCAGCGAACGAGCCGCATTCGTCCATGCTCCGCATTCTTGCAGCGCATAGCCTCTCTTTCGCAGTTCATTCACCGCATTCAACCTATCAGCCATGAAATTTTCCTCCCTTCTCCTCCTTCCCGCCGTATTGGCCTTTGCCGCCTGTACGGCCGACAGCCTCGACGAAGTGCCGTCTTCATCCGCAACCGCCACCTCGCAAGTGCGCACCGACAATGCTGCCAGCATAGAGTATCCGCAAAAGGACAAATCCACTTCGCTCAACGCCAACGCCACAGCGTGGAGCGTGTGGAAAATCCTTGAAAAGTTCGACTCCCAGCGCGCCCTCACCTTTGGCGAAACCGAGATAACCGACGCACAGTACGATGAGATAAAGAAGTTCGTCGACGAGAACCTTGCCGACGAAACGCAGTACAAAACCTACCGCAACATCTTCTCGTGGATAGTCAAAAACGTGAAGTACGCCAATACCGACGGCCAGGCCTACCTCCGTCCCTACGACGTGTACCAGTATAAGTCGTGCGTTTGCCAAGGCTACGCCAACCTGCTCAAGACGATGTGTCTCACGCAGGGCATCCCCTGCTTCATAGCCAACGGCTGGCTCAGCACCATCGGCGGCCACGCCTGGAACTACGTTTGCGCCGACGGCACGTGGTACGTGTCCGACCCCACCAACAACGGTCAGTACGAGGCCAAACGAACCAGTGATTACCTCTCCACGCTCATTCCCCAACGGCTCGACCTCACCCTCTTCGAGGACGACCAGTTCACGTACAACTACCAGGACAACCACCTCAACGTGCATACGGTGAAGCCCACCGTTGCGGCCTCCTACGTCGTAGTGCCTTGGAGCGTGGGCGGCATCAAGGTCACGTCGTTCCACCCCAGCGAGGCTCTGCCCTCCTGCGTTTCGCAAGTCTACCTCGGCGCGAACATCGCCACCTTTGGCAACGACAATGCCAGCACCACCCTCGGCACGTTCACCAAAAACGTCACCGAGGTCAACGTCGACCCCGCCAGCACGCAGCTCAGTTCCTACAAGGGCGTGGTCTACCAAGGCACCTCCGCCACGTCGCCCTACTTCATCCCCGGCGGCATCACCCGTCTGGAACTCCGCCCCATGACGGTGATGGACAAAAACGTAGTCACCTGGCTCGACAACCTCCAAGAACTCGTCGTTGCCGACGGCACGGAGCGCATCGAGGCCTACGCCGTCGAGGGCTGCAAGAATCTCAAGCGCGTCTACGTCCCCGAGAGCGTCACCTACATCGACGCCGATGCCTTCTACAACTGCGGCAATCCCGAGATTGTGCGCGTTCCCACGTCCATCCACGAAATCACCCGCTAACCGCGCCCCATCGTAACACCACACAATATATATAACAATGGCCACGACCACAGACGACAAGAAAATCATTTTCTCCATGGTGGGTCTGTCAAAGACCATCAAGCAAAACAACAAGCAAGTTCTCAAAAACATCTACCTCAGCTTCTTCTACGGAGCCAAGATCGGCATCATCGGCCTTAACGGCGCGGGCAAGTCCACGCTGATGAAGATCATTGCCGGTCTCGACAACGACTACCAGGGCGAGGTAGTATTCTCGCCCGGCTACACCGTGGGCTACCTCCCTCAGGACCCCCACCTCGACAACGACAAGACGGTGAAGCAGATTGTGCAGGAGGGCGTGCAGAGCGTGGTCGACGCTTTGGCCGAGTACGAGGAAATCAATCAGAAGTTCGCCTTGCCCGAGTACTACGAGAACGAGGACAAAATGAACGCCCTCTTCGCCCGCCAAGGCGAATTGCAGGACATCCTCGACGCCACCGATGCCTGGAACCTCGACAGCCGCCTCGAGCGCGCCATGGACGCTCTCCGTCTGCCGCCCGCCGACAGCAAGGCCGAACACCTTTCGGGCGGCGAGCGTCGCCGCGTGGCTCTCTGCCGCCTGTTGCTCCAAAAGCCCGACGTGCTGCTGCTCGATGAACCCACCAACCACCTTGACGCCGAGAGCATCGACTGGCTCGAACAGCACCTCAACCAGTACGAGGGCACGGTGATTGCCGTCACCCACGACCGCTACTTCCTCGACGACGTGGCCGGCTGGATTCTCGAACTCGACCGCGGCGAGGGCATCCCCTGGAAGGGCAACTACTCCTCGTGGCTCGAACAAAAGAGCAAGCGCATGGAACAGGAGGAAAAGGTGGCCAGCAAGCGCCGCAAAACCCTCGAGCGCGAACTCGAATGGGTGCGCATGGCTCCCAAGGCCCGTCAGGCCAAGGGTAAGGCGCGCCTTAATTCCTACGACAAACTTCTCAACGAGGACCAGAAGGAAAAGGAACAGAAGCTGGAGATTTACATCCCCAACGGCCCGCGCCTCGGCAACAAGGTCATCGAGGCGCACCACGTGTCGAAAGCCTTTGGCGACAAGGTGCTTTACCAGGACCTCGACTTCACCCTCCCCCCTGCCGGCATTGTGGGCGTAATTGGCCCCAACGGCGCGGGCAAGACCACCCTCTTCCGCCTTATCATGGGGCTCGACACGCCCGATGCCGGCACGTTCGAGACGGGCGAAACCGTCAAACTCGCCTACGTCGACCAGCAGCACACCGACATCGACCCCGAAAAGTCCGTCTACGAGGTGATTAGCGGCGGCAGCGAACTCATGCGCATGGGCGGACGCGACATCAACGCCCGCGCCTACCTCAGTCGCTTCAACTTTGCCGGGGCCGACCAGGAGAAGAAGTGCGGCGTGCTTTCGGGCGGCGAGCGCAACCGCCTCCAGCTCGCCCTTGCCCTCAAGCAAGAGGGCAACGTCCTGCTCCTCGACGAACCCACCAACGACATCGATGTCAACACCCTCCGCGCCCTCGAGGAAGGCCTCGAAGCCTTCGCCGGCTGCGCCGTGGTCATCAGCCACGACCGCTGGTTCCTCGACCGCATCTGCACCCACATCCTCGCCTTCGAGGGCAACGGCCAGGTGTTCTTCTTCGAAGGCTCCTATACCGACTACGAGGTGAACAAGGCCAAGCGCCTAGGCCTCGAAGAGCCCAAGCGCATCCGCTACCGCAAGCTCGAGGACTGACCTCAGAACCCATAAACCAACAACGCCCTTTCGCACCGCCGCCCGTCAAGGCAACGTGCGAAAGGGCGTTTTGCGTT
>CAVGTD010000078.1:0-7492 GCA_963632215.1 Clostridiales bacterium | reverse complement strand
TTTGCTGTATATCAACAAACCTTTTTGCGCATTTTGCCCTTCCCCGCTTATTGGGGCATTGTCCGTTCCTTCTGCCTCACGGCCTTGTAGAAATAGTAGGCGAAGAGGACGGCGGCGGTGAACAGGCCCACGCTGAAGGCGTAGAACAGGCCCTGAACGCCAAGGCCGAGGGGAATGGCCATTAGGAAGCTGGCAGGGAGGTTGATGAGTACGTAGCTCACCAGGGCTATCCACATCATGGGCATGACGTACGACGTGCCTCGCAGGGCGTTGGCAAAGCATATCTGCATGGAGTCGCCCAGCTGGTAGAGCACCAACGGGGGCAAGAGGCTTACGGCCAGGGCTATGACGGCGGCATCGGGCGTGAAGCAGCGTATCATCGCCTCGCCCCCGAAGTAGAACAGCATGGACGACAGCGCGGCCATGACCAGAAGAATGCGCATACCGGCGCGGCCCGTCTTGCGCACGCCGTGAATGTCGCCGAGGCCCATGAAGTGCGCCACGCGGATGGTGATGCCCGCGCCGAAACTGTAATAGAGCAGGAAGCCCAGGCCGCTCATGGTGATAATCACCTGGTAGGCGGCGAGGCTGAGCTCGCCGAGCCAGCCGGCCATGATGCCGCTCACGGTAAACACGCCCGACTCCATGCCCATTTGCAGGGCTATGGGGCATGACTGCCTGTGGAGCTTGCGCAGCGAGGCGCGGCGCATGGGTTCGTTGGCGAAGCCGCGGCGGTAGGCGGCGTACTTCTTGCGGCTGACGAAGAGGCCTGCCATTACAAGCGCCATGACGATGCGCGCGAAGAGCGTGCTAAGGCCCGCGCCGAGCAGCCCCAGGCGCGGCAGTCCGAAGAGGCCGAATATGAGCAGCGCGTTGCCAATGACGTTGAGCAGGTTGCCGCCCAGAATGACCCACATGCCCGTGGCGGTCTCTGATATGCCGTCAGTGAACTGTCTGAATGCGTTGAACATGGCCATGAAAAAGACCGAGGCCCAAAGCGTAAGGTAGTAGGGGCGCACGAGCGGCAATATCTCGCCGGGCTGCCCCATGCGGTCGAGAAAGAAATAGCCCACGCCCAGTATGAACATGAGGATGAGCGAGAAGATGAGGTTGCAGAGCAGCCCCGACTTGAACGTTTCGCCGGCCGCCCCGCGCTCGTTGCGCCCCGCGAGCGAGCTGATGAGCGGCGTGAGGCCGTAGCTGTAGCCCAGGAGCAGGTAGGTGACTACGTTGAACACGGAGTTGACGAACGAGGCGGCGGCCAGCGACGTGGTGTCGACGTGGCCCACCATGATAGTGTCGGCAAAGCCCATGACAATGACGCCTATCTGCCCGATGGCGATGGGTATGCCTAAACGCAAGATTGGGCGGTAGTAGACCGCCCAATCCGATTGTTTCAGTATTTGTCGTGTAAGGTTCACTCTTGGTAGTTTACGGTGGTACTTGCGGTTTTTATGCTGAAAGTTTTTGCCACGACTTCCTCCTGTCCCGAGCCGAAGCTCACGGTAAAGGTGAGCGGCTCGTTACGCAGTTTGCGCACAGGCACGACGGCGGCCGTGTAGCGTATGCCCTGCCCGGGCTGCACGCTCTCAACCGTGGCCGGCGAAGAGATGGCCACCCTCTTGCTGCTGCACTTGATGGTGGGGGCTACGTTGTAGAGCGTTTTTCCGCTGCGGTTGTATATGTCGAACACGAGGTAGGCCTTCTCGCCGTTGTCGAGGCGTCGGTTGTTGTTGGAGTCGACGAAGTTCACGTTGCTCACTTCGAGCTGCGCCAGGTCGCTGTTGGCGGCCGCGGGTATGCGGTACTGCTGCTGGTTGTACGTGTCGTACTGCACGCCGTTGCAGTCGTTGTTGTGGCCGTCGTACTGGCGGGAATTGTCGCGTTGGGCGGTTTGCGAACTCACCACTGCCCCGATTGCGCCGCCAATCACCACGCCGGCGAGCGTGCCCTTGTCAGCTCCGCGCGGGCCGCCCATAATGCCGCCTATGCTCGAGCCTATCATTCCGCCCAAGCCGCCGCCCGTACCGACTGCGGCAAACTGGCCGTAACTGCACGACGAGAGCAGGACAGGCACGGCCATAAGGGCGATGCCCTTGCCAAAGATGTTGCGTTTCATAAGCCTCGGTCGGTTTTACTTGACGGTGATTACGAGATACTTGCTCACGCTCCAGAACGCCTGCGGGTTGGTGATGCGCAGCGTGTACTGTCCCTGTGCGTCCTTGTCGAGCGAATAGGAGCCTGCGGGGTGGTTGGTCATGAGCTTTGCGCTCTTGGAGTAGAGCTTGATGGTTTTCGTCACGCGCAGGTCGATGCGAGTGAAGTAGTCCTTGTTGAAGTCGTTTCCTTTCAGCACGTCGCCCTTTTGGAGGATGCGCTGTTCGCGCAGCTCGCGCTTAGTGCCGAACACGTAGTAGGCGGTGTTCAGTTCCTTGTCCTGCTCGGCCACGGTGCGCGACTTCTCCTCGTTTTTCTGCGCAAGGTCGCTCACGTTGCTGCTGAGAGCGTCGATCTGCTCGCCTTGTTCGGCAATCTTGATGTCCTTTTGCGCCAATTCGGCACGGAGGGCTTCAATCTCCTGGTTCTTCTCTTCGAGCTGCTTGTTGAAGTTCTCCACCATTGCTTCGAGCTTGGCCTTGGTGCGCGCGTCGCTCTGGTTCGAGGTGCGCAGTTGCTGCTGAAGGTTGGCTATGAGTTCGCGGTTGAGCCGCAGTTTGTTCTGAATGACCGCCATGTTGTCGAGAATGCGCTGGCGGTTTCCGCTCTCGCCCTGCCGGCTCTCCACGTTGACAATGCCCTCGGCCTCGTTTATCTTGTCGAAACCCTCCTGTATCTGCGAGAGTGTTTCGATCATGTCGCTCGATTCGTTTTGCGTCTGCGCAAGCGCTTGGCGCAGGGAGTCGATGGTGGCTGCGCTGGGGTCTTTCGCGTTTTCCTCCTTCTCTTTCTTTGTGCTGCACGAGGCGGCGCAGAGCAGGGCGACGGCTGCAAATAGCAAGATTATCTTTTTCATACGTTTGGTTCTTGGTAGTTAGTTATTCTTCGTTTGTGTTTCGTTCTTTTTTCTTCTTGGCCTGTTCCTTTCCGCCTACTACGATGACGAACTCGCCGCGGGGTTCCGTCTCCTCGAAGTGGGCAAGCACCTCGGCAAGCGTGCCGCGGACGCTCTCTTCGTGTATTTTCGATATTTCGCGGCAAGCCGAGCAGGGTCGGTCCGGGCCGAAAGTCTCAACGAACTGCGTAAGCGTTTTCACCACGCGGTAGGGCGATTCGTAGAATATCATTGTCCGTGGTTCGTCGGCAAGGGCGGCGAGCCGGGTGGCGCGCCCCTTCTTCTGCGGCAGGAACCCCTCGAACGTGAACCGCTCGCAGGGCAGCCCCGAGGCGGCCAGTGCCGGGACGAAAGCCGTTGCGCCGGGCAGGCACTGCACCGTTACGCCCCGGGCCACGGCGGCGCGGACGAGCATAAAGCCTGGGTCGGAGATGGAGGGCGTTCCGGCGTCGGAAATCAGCGCCATCACCTCGCCGGCCGCCATTCGCGCGGCGAAGGCGTCGGCCGTTTGGTGCTCGTTGAACTTGTGGTGCGACACGAGCTGGTTCTTGATTTCAAAGTGTTTCAGGAGTATGCCGGAGGTGCGCGTGTCCTCGGCCAAAACGACGTCAACCTCTTTCAGAATTCTCAGCGCGCGCAAGGTAATATCCTCAAGATTGCCCACGGGCGTAGGCACTAAATAAAGAGTTCCCATGCTGCAAATATAGAGCTAATTTGCAGCCGGACAAACAAATGCCGCCGCATTTCGCCCTTTTTTAGGAAAGGATTGAATAATTTTGCCCGTGTCGCGAACGGGCGTAAAGGTGCGCCGCGTTCGGGCTTTTACCACAGAAACCGTACCGCATTATGCACAAAATCCCCTCCCCCGCCGGCTCGCCCCGGCCCATCACGTTCGACCGCGTGGTGCGCTGCGTCGTAGGCCTTGCCGTGCTTGCCCTGGCGGCTTGCGCGCTCTACTACCTCAGCGGCGTGCTTATCCCCTTCTTCGTGGCTTGGGTGGTGGCCTACCTGCTCTATCCCGTTGTCCGCTTCTTTCAGTACAAGTGCCGCTTGCGCAACCGCCTGGTGTCTATCGCCGTGACGCTGCTGCTCACCGCCGGCGTGCTGACGGGCTTTCTCTACCTCGTGGTGCCGCCCATGATTCAGGAGATGGGGCACCTGAAGGACGTGGCCCTGCAATACGTGCAGAAAGGCACGTCGAACGTGAGCATCCCCCTGCCCATGCAGGAATACCTGCAAAAGCACATCCACCAGTACCAGATTGAGAACCTCCTGCAACAGAAGGACGTAATCGATGCCCTGCGCACCACGATGCCCAAGGTGTGGAACGTGTTGTGGAGCACGGCCGGCATTGTCATCAACATCGTGGCCTCGCTCATAGGCCTGCTCTACCTGCTTTTCATTCTCACCGACTACGAAAAGTACGCCGAGGGCTGGATACGCTTCGTGCCGTCGAACCGCCGGAAGTTCGCCTCGCAGCTCGTGGGCGACATTGAGCGCGGCATGGCGGGCTACTTCCGCGGCCAAGCCCTGGTGTCCCTGAGCAACTGCGTGATGTTCACCATTGGTTTCCTGCTCATCGGTTTTCCCATGCCCGTGGGCTTGGGCTGCCTCATCGGGGTAATCAGCTTTGTGCCTTACCTGCAAGTGGTGGGTTTCGTCCCCGCCATACTGCTCGCCCTGCTCAAGGCCGCCGAGACGGGGCAAAACTTCTGGTGGCTGCTCTTCCTCGTGGTGGTTGTCTACCTCGTGGTGCAAGTGTTGCAGGACACCATCTTCACCCCGCGCATCATGGGCAAAATCATGGGCCTGCCGCCCGCCATCATCCTCTTGTCGCTCTCCGTATGGGGCTACGCCCTGGGCATCATCGGCCTGATTATAGCCCTGCCCGTAACCACCCTCTGCATCTCCTATTATAAAAGGTACGTAGTGGGCAACGCCGACGAACCGGCGGCTGACGAGGCGGAGGCGGAGAATAAGGACGAAGAATGCGAAACGGAAGAATAAAAAATGGGAAACACCCAATTGACACACACGACCAATGCAGCCTATCAGAGTTTGGTAGACAGCATAACCACCTTGTGGGGCGAGGCGAAGTCAAAAGCCATAACTGCGATTAACACGCAATTGCTCGACGCGAACTGGCTGACGGGCAAGTATATCGTTGAATATGAACTTAAAGGGAAAGAACGCGCAGAGTATGGTAAACAGTTGCTCGTAAATCTTTCAAAAGATCTTACTGCAAGAAATGGGAAAGGTTTCAATCGAACCAATCTTACTTATATGCGCAAGCTCTACTTGGCTTTTCCAATTTTGGGGACGCTGTCCCACAAATTGACATGGAGTCATTACTATGAGATATTAAAGTGCAGAAATGAACTCGAATTGAAGTTCTATTATAACCAGAGGATCAAGGAGGGATGGAAAGTTCGTGAGCTGAAACGGCAAATGAAAAGTTGCCTGTTTCAGCGGCTCGCTCTTAGTACCGACAAAACTGGAGTGCTTGCCTTGGCCAACGAAGGACATCAGGCGCAAACTCCGCAGGACATCATTCGCGACCCGTTCATCTTGGAGTTTGCAGGACTTCCCAGACCGAAGCGTTACCGAGAGAGCGACTTGGAAAAGGCTTTGAGAGACCACATGGAGCAATTCCTCTTGGAAATGGGGCGTGGCTTCGCTTTTGTTGGGCGACAGTACACGATGCAGATTGGTAGCCGGCAGTTCAAGGTTGATTTGGTATTCTACCATTGCATCCTTAAATGCTACGTTTTGATTGACCTTAAACGGGCAGAAATCAAGCACGGCGACATTGGACAGATGAACCTCTATCTGAATTATTTCAAGACAGAGGTGTGCCAGCCCGACGACAATCCGCCAATTGGCATCGTTTTGGGCGCAAGAAGGGACGAACTACTCATGGAATACGCCTTGGAAGGCATTACCAACCATTTGTTCGTGGCTCGTTATCAACTCTATTTGCCCAAGCGCGAGGAACTCCAAGCACAGCTTGATTTGTTATTGGACGAAACGGAATAATAAATTCCTATCAACTTCATAAACATACGTACGAGTAAGAAGAACTCTTTCAGAAAGAACCATAACCCAATGAATCTTCTAAGAAAACTTTCGCGCCTTTTCAGCAAGTACATGGCGCTTATTGTCATTGCCATGGCGGTGCTGGCGCTGCTTTGCCCGTCGGCGGTGAGCTTTATCAAGACGAGTTATATCAACCCGCTGCTGGGCGTGGTGATGTTTGGCATGGGCCTTACGCTGAGGCTGAGCGACTTCCGCGTGGTGTTCAGCCACCCTAAGGACGTGGTTATCGGCACCGTGGCGCAGTTCACCGTGATGCCGCTGCTGGCCTACGTGCTGGCAAAGGTGTTCAGCCTGCCGGCGGAGCTGGCCGTGGGCGTAATCCTGGTGGGCACTTGCCCCGGCGGCACGTCGTCGAACGTGATGACCTACCTCTCAAAGGGCGACGTGGCCCTGTCGGTGGGCATGACCGCCGTGTCGACGGTGCTTGCCCCGGTAATGACGCCGCTGCTCACCTATCTCTACGCCGGCGAAACGGTGCACGTCGACCTCCTCTCGATGTTTCTCTCTATTATTCAGGTAGTCATTCTGCCCATTGCCCTGGGCTTTGCCGTCAACCGTTTCTTCGGGCGGTTTGCAGAGAAAGCGACGGACGTGCTTCCGCTCGTGTCGACGCTGGCCATCGTGGCCATTGTGGGCGCGGTGGTGAGCGTCAACGCCGGTCGCCTTATGTCGTGCGGACTGCTCATACTCGGGGTTGTGGTGCTTCACAACGTGCTGGGCTACCTGCTGGGCTATGCCGCCGCCCGCGCGCTGCGGATGAGCCGCACTAAGTGCCGTGCCGTGAGCATCGAGGTGGGCATGCAAAACTCCGGCCTTGCCACGTCGCTCGCCACGGTGCATTTCGCCCAGTATCCGCTAGCCACCATTCCCGGCGCGGTGTTCAGCGTGTGGCACAACGTGTCGGGTGCGCTCCTCGCCAACCTGTTCCTGCGCCAGGCCGAACGGGAGGAGAAGGAGGCGAAGCGGTAGGGTGTTCAAAAAGCCAATAATTGTGGTGCACAATTTCCACAACAATGCCCACAAACCGCGCCCCAACGGGGCAGTTCTCCATAGCCCAGGGCAGAGCCGACACGAAGTGGCGGCTCTGCCCTGGGTACTCGCCCGGACACATCCGTTTGCGCCCTGACGGGGCAGCTCCCTTATAAAGGGGCAACGCCCCGCAAAGCCACATTGCTCAAATTCCGCTGATTAGCCCGAGAACCCGGGCGTTGCCCGGTATCAAGAGAGCTGCCTTTTCAAGGCGGCAACGTCCCCCAACGGGGAAACCCAGGGTGACGTGTCGCCGCTTTGCGCCGCCACTCTGCCCTGGGCTATCGAGAGCTGGCCTTGCAGGCCGCGGTTTGC
>CAVGTD010000077.1:0-7968 GCA_963632215.1 Clostridiales bacterium | reverse complement strand
TTCGGGTGGTATGCGCCGCTTTCAGATAGAGCGAGCCAAATCGGCAGCGCAGACAGTCCTTGCGGTCGCAATAGCCCTGCCGCAGTTGGATAAGGGCTTGGCTGTCGGCGGCGTGCGCCACGTTGAGCCCGGCTCGCTCCCAGCAGCGGGTGATGTAGTTGCGCTCGGCGGGCAGGTTTTCGAGAATCGAAAAGGCACGCTCGGCCATGTCCTCGTCCATCGTGCTGCGCCCGTAGGCAAAGAGCAGGGGCGACACGGTGTTTATCAGCAGGAGGTTGAGCGAGGAGGATTGCAGCACCTTGTCGGCTTTGCGGCTCTCGCCGCCAAAGGTGTAGTGTGTCTGCCAGTAGTCAGTCACGCCCACCTTGAACAAGGCGCGGAGCTGCTTCATGTCGGCCGTTTCGAGCAGCCGCGAAAAGTCCACCTTGTGTTCGGAGTAGAGCCGTGCCAGCTGCGAGAGGCGCACGTGGGGGAAGTTTTGCGGACGGAGCCGCCCGAACCGCCAAAGGGCGTGGTTGACTGGCGTAAGGCCGAACTTGTTTTGCAGAAAGCGGTATTCGTCCTTCATGCGCATATAGTAGCTGTCGCGCTGTTCGGGCCTGACGAGTTCGTCGCTGAGCAGCCCGGCCTGGCCCATGAAGAAGGCTTCTACCTGAAACACGTCGTCGCGGTGCTTGCCAATGTGCTGCGGATTGATGGTGAACGCCCATTGTTCAAATGCCTGTGCGTTGGTGCCGAACCCGAAGTTGCGGGCAAGAGTGGCGAAGAAGGTCTGTTCCCAGTCGCCGTCCGTTCGCTGCAGGTAGTCCCCCACCCTTTTTGTCTTCTCCTCCAACCGTTCCACCGTCAGGCGGTTCATCCAGGAATGCACGTCGAGGAGCGGCACGTTGGGAATGATGCGGTAGCAGGGGGGATAGGTTTCTTCGTTGAGCAGCTCGGCGTAATTTTGCCTGAGCTGGGGCGGCACGGCTATCGCAACTTGCGGCAGGAGTTTGCCGTCGTGGGTGCGCACCTCGCCGTCGATTGTCTCGACCACGTGAAGCACCACGTTGTTGTAGGCATCGTCGGTTTCGTGACGGTGGCGGTACCAGTCGGTTGAGCGTTCGTGTATCTCTACGTTGCCCGCCCAAAGCATTCCGTCTATTTTGACTTTGGCGTTGAAAAAGTCGGGACCGGCGTTGAGCAGGTTGTGTACGCCGGGGTCTATCACCTCTACTCGCTGCCCTTGGTCTGTCTCCAAGGGTTGCAAGCCGTAGAGGCGGTGTTGCCACACGTAATGGACGAGGTATTCCATAGGCTTTTCCTTTCGTGGGTTAAAGCAAGCAAAAATACTTCTTTTTCATTGGTCTGCAAAGGTGGCTGCCTCCTTTTGCCTTGTTTTTCACGCTTTTTCGGGCTTCAAAGGGGGCTAGCGGGGGCGTGCGGTCTTGCCGTCCCTACAAAAACTTGTACTTTTGTAGCACAAAAGAACACTAATGACTGACACTGTTTTTCACTACGACGTGGTTGTTGTCGGCGCAGGCCATGCGGGCTGCGAGGCGGCAAGCGCGGCGGCGCGCATGGGGGCTAAGACGTGCCTCCTGACGATGGACATGAACAAAATTGCCCAAATGAGCTGCAACCCTGCAGTGGGTGGTATTGCCAAGGGGCAGATTGTCCGCGAAATCGACGCTTTGGGCGGACAGATGGGCGAGGTGACGGATGCCACCGCCATTCAGTTCCGTATGCTCAACCGCTCAAAAGGACCGGCCATGTGGAGTCCGCGCGCCCAGTGCGACCGCGCCCGTTTTATCACGGAGTGGCGCCGCCGCCTCGAAAATACCGACAACCTGCACATTTGGCAGGACGAGGCAATCGAGGTCCTGACCGAGAACGGCCGCGTAACGGGCGTTCGCACGCTGTGGGGCGCTACGTTTATGGCGCATGCCGTAGTGATTACCGCCGGCACGTTCTTGCGCGGTCTGATGCACATCGGGCGCAAGCAGGTGAGCGGCGGACGCTGCGCCGAACCCGCGGCGGCTTTCCTCACCGAAAGCATTCACAAGCTGGGCATCGTGTCGCAGCGCATGAAGACTGGGACACCCGTACGCATCGACAAGCGGTCGGTTCATCTTGACGAGATGGAACTGCAACCGGGCGAGAACGACTTTCACCGTTTTTCGTTTATAAGCGAGAGCCGTCCCCTGCCCCAACTTCCGTGCTGGACCACAAACACGAATGCGGAGGCGCACGCCGTCCTGCGTTCGGGATTGGCGGATTCGCCGCTTTACAACGGACAAATCCAGAGCATCGGGCCGCGCTACTGCCCGAGCATCGAAACAAAGCTGGTTACATTTCCCGACCGCGACCAGCACCCGCTCTTCCTCGAGCCTGAGGGGGTAGACACCAACGAACTTTACTTGAACGGCTTTTCTTCGAGTTTGCCAATGAACGTGCAAATCGAGGCGTTGAAGAAAATCCCCTGTTTCCGCGATATTGTGGTTTACCGTCCGGGCTACGCCATCGAGTACGATTTTTTTCCGCCCACCCAACTGCACCACTCGTTGGAAACGAAGAAAGTTTCGGGACTGTTCTTTGCCGGACAGGTAAACGGAACAACAGGATACGAGGAGGCGGCTGGGCAAGGTCTCATAGCCGGCATAAACGCCGCACTGAAATGCCAAGGCAAAGAACCGTTCACGCTGAAACGCGACGAGGCTTACATTGGCGTTCTCATCGACGACTTGGTAACAAAAGGCGTGGACGAACCCTACCGTATGTTTACCTCGCGTGCGGAATACCGTATCTTGCTCCGTAACGACAATGCCGACATGAGGCTCACGCCCTACGCCGAAAAGTTCGGATTGGCTACGGCAAAGCGCAGCGAACTTTTCAAGGAGAAGAAAGCGTATGTGGATGAAATCATCCGTTTTTGCAACGAATACGCAATAAAGCCGAATACGATAAACGCTTTCTTGGAGAAAGTGGGAACCGCCCCACTCCAACGCGGATGCAAATTGTTCGACCTCATCAACCGCCCGCAGCTCAATCTGCAAAATCTTGCCGAAGCCGTTCCTGAGTTTGGCGAATTTATCGCCGCCTCAGACATCGCTCATAAAGAAGAGGCGATTGAAGCAGCGGAAATTGAAATGAAGTATCACGGATACATTGCCCGTGAGCGTGCTTTGGCGGACAAAATGCAAAGGTTGGAGAACATCAAAATCCGTGGGCATTTCAATTACAACGAAATTACGCAACTTAGTACGGAGGCACGGCAAAAGCTTACAGCCATCGACCCAGAAACATTGGCACAGGCTGAACGCATTCCCGGCGTGTCGCCCAGCGACATCAGCGTTCTGCTTGTTTTGATGGGACGGTAAGCCAAGGCTTATTTCCACACGGGTACGCACATTATATAAAGTCTTTCTTCAAGGAAAAGTGAACGAAATGCGCTGAGACGGCAGAAAAACGCCATCAAAACGCTTATTTCGTTCACGTTCCACGTGAAACAACGCACAGCAAAGAAACTAATAATCAACACGTTCATGAATACAAAACTGTTACTCGACAATCTGAGAAACGTCCCCGACTTTCCGAAACCGGGCATACACTTCAAAGATGTCAGCACGCTGTTTAAAAATCCTGCTTGTATAAACGAAATGTCCGATGAGTTGGTTCGTCTCTACAAGGACAAGGGTATCACAAAGGTAGTGGGCATCGAGAGCCGAGGCTTCGTAATGGGAGCTATACTTGCCGCCCGATTGGGCGCAGGATTTGTAATGGCACGCAAACCTGGCAAGCTCCCGGCAGAAACGCGCAAGGCAACCTATTTAAAGGAGTACGGATACGACACCATCGAAATCCATACTGACGCTATCACCGCCGACGACGTTGTGCTAATACACGACGATCTGCTTGCAACCGGCGGTTCAATGCAAGCCGTGTACGACCTCGTTCAAGCCTTTTCGCCGAAGAAAACGTACGTAAACTTCCTTATTGAACTCCAAATGGAGGGTCTTGAAGGCCGTAGCTTTCTCGGAAACGATTTGGACATAACTACGCTTTTGACCATCAAAGAATGAGCGAACTTGCCGACTACCTGAAAGGAATAGTCCTGAACTTGCCCGAAACACCGGGGTGTTACCAATACCTCGATGCTTCGGGCAAGATTATCTATGTGGGGAAAGCGAAAAACCTGAAAAGGAGGGTTTCATCGTACTTCAACAAAGACCAGCAAACCCGCAAAACGCAATTGCTCGTCAAGCACATACGCGACATTCGCTACGTGGTGGTGAAAACGGAGGAGGATGCGCTCCTTTTGGAGAACAACCTCATCAAGCGTTACAAGCCGCACTACAACGTATTGCTCAAAGACGACAAAACGTACCCGTCCATCGCCGTCACAAACGAATATCTGCCGCGAATTTTCAAGACAAGGCAGCGAACGAGCAAGGGGGCAACGTATTTCGGCCCTTATAGCCACGTGCCTACGCTCTACGCCCTGCTCGACCTCTGCCGCGAACTCTACCAGCCCCGCCCGTGCCATACGCCAATGACGAAAGAAGGCGTTGAAAACGGCAAATACGGCGTTTGTCTGGACTATCACATTCACCGCTGCAAAGCTCCCTGCGTGGGCAAACAGAGCCGCGAGGACTACATGCAGAATATTGAGGCGTGCAAGGAGATACTCCGGGGCAACACCTCGGCGGTGGCGAAAACCTTACGCGAACGAATGATGCAGCTGGCCGAAGAACTGCGGTTCGAGGAGGCTCAGGAACTGAAACGCCGCTATCTTCTTATAGAGAACTACCGGGCCAAGAGCGAGGTGGTATCGAGTGTTTTGCACAATATCGACGTTTTCAACATCGAAAGCGAAGAACGCGTGGCTTACATCAACTATCTGCACGTGACGAACGGCTGCATCAACCAGGCCTTCACGTTTGAGTACAAGAAGAAGCTTGACGAAACGGACGAGGAACTTCTCACGCTGGGTATTGTGGAGATGCGCGAACGCTACGAGAGCCACTCCCGCGAGATTGTCGTGCCTTTCCGCGTAGACCTGCCCGACTGCATGGTGGAGCAGACAATTCCCGTAAAGGGCGACAAGAAGAAACTGCTCGACCTCTCGCGTCTGAACGTCAAGCAGTATAAGTTCGACCGCCTGAAACAAGCCGAGAAACTCAATCCCGAACAGAAGCAGACACGGCTCATGAAGGAACTGCAAACAGACTTAGGATTGCCCAAATTGCCCCTGCGTATCGAACTTTTCGACAATTCCAACATCAGCGGCGAGGATGCCGTGGCCGCCTGTGTGGTTTTCGACCGCCTGAAACCAGCTAAAAAGGAATACCGCAAGTACATTATCAAAACCGTGGCCGGACCTGACGACTACGCCTCGATGAAGGAGGTGGTACGTCGCCGCTATTCACGCCTCAAAGAAGAGGGAAAGCCCCTGCCCGACCTTATAATAGCCGACGGCGGAGCCGGACAGATGGCGATGATTAGGCAGATTGTAGAGGACGAACTGCAACTTGACATTCCCATAGCCGGCCTTGCCAAGGACGACCGCCACCGCACCCGCGAGATGCTCTACGGATTTCCCCCTGCCACCATTGGTATAAAGCCCGACAGCCAGCTGTTTCGCACGCTTACGTTCATGCAGGACGAGGTGCACCGCTTTGCCATCACCTTCCACCGCGACAAGCGGTCTAAACGCCAAACAGCCTCCGAACTCGACACTGTGGCCGGCATTGGTCCTGCCACAAAGGCTCTTCTGCTGAAACATTTCAAGAGCGTGAAACGTACAAAAGAGGCAAGTCTCACGGAGTTGCAAACGCTCCTCGGGGCGGCTCGCGGCGAAAAAATATACCGCAGCTTACAGAGCCACGGTGAATAAATCGTACTTTTGCTTACACTATGAGAGCAGTTATACAGCGTGTAAGACACGCCTCCGTCACCATCGACGGACGGGTAAAGAGCCGCATAGACCAAGGTTTTTTGGTACTTCTCGGCATTGAAGAGGCCGACAGCCGCGAGGATGCCGACTGGCTTTGCCGCAAAATATCAGGCCTTCGAGTGTTCGACGACGAAAACGGCGTGATGAACCGCAGCATACACGACGTAGACGGAAACATCCTCGTGGTGAGCCAATTCACCCTCATGGCCTCGTACAAAAAGGGCAACCGCCCGTCGTACATCCGAGCCGCCGGCCACGCCCACGCCATACCCCTCTACGAGTACTTCTGCGAGGCTATCGGCAAGGAGCTTGGCCGCCCCGTCGGCACGGGAGAATTCGGTGCGGACATGAAGGTGGAACTCCTCAACGACGGACCTGTGACCATCTGCATGGACACGAAAAACAAAGAGTAAATACAGCCGATGGACGCACCTTATACACCCCAAAAACCAAGTCTAGCCTCGCCCACCCTACGCGAGGTGCAACGCCTGGTAGACGGCTGGATAAAGACCTACGGCGTGCGCTATTTCAGCGAACTCACCAACATGGCGTGCCTCACCGAGGAGGTGGGCGAACTGGCACGGGTAATGGCGCGGCGATACGGCGACCAGTCGTTCAAAGCCGGCGAAAAAGCCGACCTTAGCGAGGAGATTGCCGACGTGATGTGGGTACTCGTTTGCATTGCCAACCAAACGGGCGTAGACCTCACCGAGGCCCTTGCGCAGAGCATCGAAAAGAAGACGGCGCGCGACAAAGACCGCCACAAGAACAACCCCAAACTGCAAGGCTGAGCCGCAGCCCTGCCCTAAACAAACGAACTTACAAGAAACAAAGCCTTATAACAACATGACTGAACAAACCGAAAAGAGCCAATACGAACAGGCCTTTGAAAAATTCAACCTTTCCCTCTCCGACGAAACCGTTAGCCAGCAAGTGCACAAGCTCGTGGCCGAAAACCGCGAGAAATACGACACGCCCGAAGTGCTTCGCCAGCTGCTCGGCACGGTAGAGCTGACCACGCTCAAATGCACTGATTCGCAGGAGAGCGTACTTCGTTTTACGGAGAACGTCAACCGTTTCGCCAACGAGCATCCCGACCTCCCCTCGCTCGCAACCATTTGCGTGTACCCCAATTACGCCAAAATCGTGAGCGAATCGCTCGAAGCCGACGGCGTAAAGGTGGCTTGCGTAGTGGGCGGTTTTCCCTCGGCGCAGACATTCGTGGAAATCAAGACCACAGAAACCGCCCTTGCCATCCACGATGGTGCTAACGAGTGCGATTGCGTGCTTTCGGTAGGCGCATTCCTCAGCGGCGACTACGAAACATGCGCCACTGAAATCGAAGAAATCAAGGCCGCCACGGCTGGTCATCCGCTTAAAGTGATACTCGAAACGGGCGCGCTCAAAAAGGCGGAAAACATCAAGCGTGCCTCCATCCTCTCCATGTATGCCGGGGCCGACTTCATAAAGACCTCTACGGGCAAAATAGAGCCGGCGGCGACGCTCGAAGCCGCCTACGTGATGTGCAACGCCATCAAGGAATACGAAGCCCTCACAGGCACGAAAATCGGCTTCAAGGCCGCCGGCGGCATCAAGACCACGGCCGAAGCGGTTGACTTCTACACCGTAGTGGCCGAAATCCTCGGCACGGATTACATCAAGCAGGGCCTTTTCCGCATCGGCACAAGCCGTCTGGCCAACCTCCTCGTGAGCGACATCCTCGGCGAAGAGGTGAAGCCCTTCTAAGCCCTCTGAAAGGCACAAAGCAAATTAGATTTGTAAGGCAAGGACCGCACATCGGGTGCGTCCTTGCCTTTCTTTGTAGGCACAAACCGATGCGTAAAACGGCCGTGGGTAAAAATACCCATTGACTAGTCGTTCGTACCCCGGGAGTAGTGAAAATTATCTCCGAGGTAGTTGATAAATACTTGCAAGTATTCAATCGTCTACTTGGCAAGTATTCACCCTGCCGCTTGCCAAGTATTCAATATGTCGCTTGGCAAGTATTTATAATCTACCCCTAAGGAAAGAAC
>CAVGTD010000076.1:0-8110 GCA_963632215.1 Clostridiales bacterium | reverse complement strand
CCCAAATCCAAACCAAATTCGCCGTTGTTCCACATAGAGTGGAGCAACGGCGAATTTAAATATTAAACATAACACGTATTCCAAGTATTTCTTGGAATACGTGTCTGAGGCTTGGTTATATTGCGAATTTACGAATAAATCAGTTTCTTTCCTGCGCCATAAGCTGAAAATCTTTCTTGCGCAGCTTGAAACTGTTGGTGAGGTATTTGTCGCGGACAATTTGGTTGTTGGCGAGTTCCTCGGGAGTTCCCTGAAACAGGATGCGGCCCTCGAAGAGCAAGTACGCGCGGTCTGTGATGCAGAGCGTTTCCTCAACGTTGTGGTCAGTAATGAGAATGCCGATGTTGCGGTCTTTGAGTTTCCAGACGATGTACTGGATGTCTTCGACGGCAATTGGGTCTACGCCGGCAAACGGTTCGTCGAGCATGATAAACTTCGGGTCGATGGCCAGGCAGCGCGCAATTTCCGTGCGTCGGCGTTCACCGCCCGAGAGCTGGTCGCCGAGGTTTTTGCGCACTTTCTGAAGACGGAACTCGGCAATGAGGCTTTCGAGTTTCTCGCGTCGGTACTCCTTGGAACGGCCCGTCATTTCGAGTACCGAGGCTATATTGTCCTCCACGCTCATTTTGCGGAACACGGAGGCTTCCTGCGCCAAGTAGCCGATGCCCTTTTGCGCCCGTTTGTACACGGGGTCGGTCGTGATTTCGTGGTCGTTGAGGAAAATGCGCCCGCCGTTCGGCACAACAAGTCCGGTGGTCATGTAGAACGACGTGGTTTTTCCGGCTCCGTTCGGCCCGAGCAGACCGACGATTTCGCCCTGCTTCACATCGAACGACACGCCGTTGACCACGGTGCGCTTGCCGTATTTCTTCACAAGGTTTTCGGAGCGCAGGACCATGCTTGTTTCCTCGTGGTTCTCAATGGGTTGGTCCTTTGTCTTATGGAATGAGAAAATAGCCATATCGGGGTTGAAGAGCGTGGCTGGAGCGGCGTGTGCGCTCCCCTACTCTCTTGAAAATCAGTTGTAAAGAAAACGTTTGATGCTTCGTTTCGGCGTTTTCTCGAACTCCGTTTTGTAGAGTTCCACGCCCGAAATCCGTTCGTAGGCTGCCACCATGGCGTTGAGGTCCTTGCGATTTTGCTCCATGGCAAGGCGCAGTCCGTTTTCGTCGAGCCCAGCCTTTGCGGCTTCGTCGTAGTCGGGGTAAATCAGCGCATAGAGTTTTTCGTCGCGCTGTACCACGATGCTCTCGTTTACGTAAGGCAGCGTGTTGAGTTTGTCCTCAATCTCTTCCGGGTAGATGTTTTGCCCCGATGCGCCAAGCAGCATGTTCTTGCTGCGGCCGCGGATGTAGAGATTGCCCTCCGCGTCCATCACGCCAAGGTCGCCCGTGTGGTACCAGCCGTCAACGAGCGTCGCCTTTGTGGCTTCCTCATTCTTGAAGTAGCCCAGCATGACGTTTGTGCCGCGTGTGAGGATTTCGCCCACGGTGTGTTGCGGGTCGTCGCTGTCGATGCGCACCTCCATGCGCGGGGCGGCCTTTCCGCACGACCCCTTTTTGAACTCGTGCCAGTCCTCGTAGGCGATGATGGGAGCGCACTCCGTAGCTCCGTAGCCCACGGTGTAGGGGAAATGGATTTTCTTGAGCAGGTCCTCCACCTCGCTGTTGAAAGCCGCGCCGCCGATGATAATCTCATAGAAGTTGCCGCCAAAGGCATCGACGAGGTGCTGGCGGATTTTGTCGAGGATTTTTCCGCTAATATAGGGAAGCTTGAGAAGCACCTTCATGCTCGGCGTTTGCAGCTTGGGCAGCACGTTTTTCTTGATAATCTTCTCGATGATGAGCGGCACGGAGATAATGATAATCGGCTTAATCTCGCCAAAGGCCTTAAGCACGATTTTCGGCGACGGGATGCGCGTGAGGTAGTAGACGTGGCAGCCCGTGATGAACTCGAAGATAAATTCGAAAGCCATGCCGTACATATGCGCCAGCGGGAGCATGGAAATCACCTTGTCGCCGCATTTTACCTTTGTGCCAAGCACCTCGACGGCAAACTGATAGTTCGACCACAATGCGCGGAACGGCAGCATAACGCCCTTGGAGTTGGACGTGGTGCCGCTGGTGTAGTTGATAAGAGCCAGCGCGTCGGGGTCGGGTGTGTGGGGGTAGCTGATGTGTTCCTTGCGGAAAAACTTGGGATATTTCTTTCCGAAAAATTCGTTCAGGCGTTCGCGCGCCTCGGTGAGGCGTTCTGTGCGCGAGAGCAGCACGGAATAGTCGGGAATGTTTATTACGCCCTCGAGCTTAGGCATCTCGTCGGCGTTGAGTTCCGGCCACACCATGTCGCCCACAAAGAGAATTTTCGCCTCTGAGTGGTTGACGATGTCGTGCACCTGCGCCGCCTTGAACTCGTGCAGGATAGGCACAGCCACCGCGCCGTATGTGAGCGTGGCGAGGAACGCCGTTGCCCAGTGGGAGCTGTTTCGGCCGCAGAGGGCTATTTTGTCGCCCTTTGCCACGCCGGCGTTTTCGAAAAGGATGTGGAGTTTTTCAATCTTGCGGGCTACGTCCTTGTACTGCAACGTAGCTCCCTGGTAATCGGTTAGTGCGTCAAGATCCCAGTTCTTGCGCAGACTTTCTGCTATTAAGTCAACAAAGTCGGTGTATGCTTCCATCGGGATAGTTTGTACGTGTCAAAGAACAATGGCTTTGGCACAATGATTTCTGTTTTGTGCAAAAGTAGTAATTTTTGGATGTATTGGTATCACGTGCCGCAATTAATTTCCCAAATCAAAGGTATGCCCGTAAAAAAGGAGTAATTTTGTTTCTCGCAAACCAAACTAAGCATCATTATGACTACGAAAGCGAAGAAAATCCTGTCGGCGTGCGCCGCAGCCGTGGTGGTTCTGGCCGGGCTGACCTACTGGACGTTCTTTTCAAGTTTCTCGGGAGACAGCGACACCTATATATATATAACGAAGGGCGACACCCCCGACAGCGTTTACGCCAAGATAGAACGCTCGTGCAACGCCCGCCACATGGCGGGGCTGAAAATAGGTGCCTCGCTGCTCAACTACAAAGCCCACGTCCACGAGGGGCGTTACGCCACGGGCGGCGGCGTGAGCGCGTTCCGCCTTGTGCGCAATCTGCGGAGCGGACGGCAAGCCCCGGTGAAGCTCGTCATTCCCGTGGTGCATACGATGAACGACCTTGCCGGACGACTCTCTACGCAGCTTGACGCCGACTCAGCCGCACTCGCCAAGGCCTTCCGCGACACTGCTCTGCTGCAAAGCCTCGGCGTGGACACGGCGACCGCTCCGTGCCTGTTCATCCCCAACACGTACGAGGTATACTGGAACATCACTCCAGAAAAACTCCTGCGCCGCATGAAGAAGGAACACGACGCATACTGGACCGCCCAGCGCAAGGCTCAGGCAAAGGCAGCCGGCCTTACCCCCGACGAAGTCTATACCCTCGCTTCCATCGTGGAGCAGGAATCGGCCAACGAAAAAGAACGCCCCATGATAGCCGGCATGTACCTCAACCGCCTGCACCAAGGCATGAAACTCCAAGCCGACCCCACGGTGAAGTTCGCCCTCGGGGATTTCGCCCTGCGCCGCATACTCATCAACCACCTAAGCGTGAACAGCCCCTACAACACGTACCGGAACGAAGGGCTTCCCGTTGGCCCTATCTGCATTCCCTCAATCAACGCCATTGAATCCGTTCTGAACTACGCCCACCACAACTATATATATATGTGCGCCAAGGAAGACTTCTCGGGCACGCACAACTTCGCCGCCACCTACGAGGAGCATCAGGCCAACGCCAAACGCTACGCCCAAGCCCTTAACGAGCGCGGGGTGAAGTAAAGGGCGAAACTCTACCGTACGAAACACAAGAAATACACAACAAACAATAAATCCCAATACATGAAGAAGCCTCAGCAAAAGAAGCAAGGCGGCAAACGGGCTGCGCTTGCAGTGGCTCTGCCTTTGGCCCTTGCAGGTCTGGCGGTATGTCCGCTCGGCATTCAAGCACTGCCCTTGGCGAGCGGTATTGCCTTGCAGCAATCCGCCAACGGCGCAAAGGGTGCGGAAAACGCCAGCCCCATTAAAAACGCCGTGAAAATCAACCCGACCACCGTCGAGATAAACTACGAGAACGGCAAACAGCTCACCGTCGACTTTTACGGCGACAACATATTCCGCTTGTTCCGCGACGACAACGGCGGCGTAGTGCGCGACCCCGAAGCCACGCCTCAGGCAAAGATACTCGTGGCCAACGCACGCCGGGCGGCATCGCCCTTGAACGTCTTGGACGACGGCAAGACCGTGACCATTGCCAACCAGACCGTTTCGATGCGCCTCGACAAGCAAACGGGACTGATGCAGATAACCGACCTCCGCACGGGGCAGGCCGTAGTGGAAAGCGTTGCCCCCGTAAGTTTCAGCAAGGAAGGCACCGTGCTGACGTGGAAGGCACGTAGTGGCGAGTACTTCTACGGCGGCGGCGTGCAGAACGGACGTTTCAGCCACAAGGGCAAAAGCATCGCCATCGAAAACACCAACAACTGGGTGGACGGCGGCGTGGCCTCTCCCACCCCGTTCTACTGGAGCACGAAGGGCTACGGCGTGATGTGGAACACGTTTAAGCCCGGACGTTACGACTTCGGCGCTACCGAGAGCGACAAGGTAATTCTGTCGCACGGCGAAAGTTACCTCGACGCGTTCGTGATGGTCGACGCACAGCCCGTCGACCTGCTCAACGACTTCTACCAGCTCACTGGCAACCCCGTGCTGCTGCCTAAGTTCGGATTCTACGAGGGACACCTCAACGCCTACAACCGCGACTACTGGACGGAGACCGCCAACGAGGGCGCAATGCTCTTCGAGGACGGCAAGCGTTACAGCGAAAGTCAGAAGGACAACGGCGGTACCAAGGAAAGTCTCAATGGCGAGAAGAACAACTACCAGTTCTCAGCCCGCGCCGCCATCGACCGTTATTTCACCAACGACATGCCCCTCGGATGGTTCCTTCCCAACGACGGCTACGGCGCAGGCTATGGCCAGACCGAATCGCTCGACGGCAACATTCAGAACCTTAAAGAGTTTGGCGACTATGCCCGCGGCAAGGGCGTGGAGATAGGTCTTTGGACACAGAGCGACCTCCACCCCAAAGAAGGCATCGAACCCCTCTTGCAGCGCGACATCGTCAAGGAAGTGCGCGATGCCGGCGTGCGCGTACTCAAAACCGACGTGGCCTGGGTTGGTTACGGTTATTCGTTCGGTCTCAACGGCGTGGCCGACGTGGGCGAAGTGATGCCCTACTACGGTTCGAACGCCCGCCCCTTCATCATCTCGCTCGACGGCTGGGCCGGCACGCAGCGTTACGCCGGCATTTGGAGCGGCGACCAAACAGGCGGCGACTGGGAATACATCCGTTTCCACATCCCCACATTCATTGGATCGGGTCTTTCGGGCCAGCCCAACATCACGTCGGACGTGGACGGCATCTTCGGCGGACGCAACATCCCCGTAAACGTGCGCGAGTTCCAGTGGAAGACGTTCACTCCCATGGAACTCAACATGGACGGTTGGGGAGCTAACCCCAAATATCCCGAGGCTCTCGGCGAACCCGCCACGAGCATCAACCGCTCCTACCTCAAGCTGAAGAGCGAACTGCTGCCCTATACCTATACTATAGCGCGCCAGGCCGTGGACGGCAAGCCCATCATCCGAGCCATGTTCCTCGACTATCCAAACGACTATACGCTGGGCAGCGACACGCAGTACCAGTTTATGTACGGCCCATCGTTCCTCGTAGCCCCTGTCTACAAGGACACCCGCATGGACAAGGACGGCAATGACATCCGCAACGGCATCTACCTGCCCGAGGGACGTTGGGTGGACTACTACAACGGCGACACCTACGAGGGCGGTCGCATCATCAACAACTACGACGCACCCCTCTGGAAGCTCCCCGTGTTTGTCAAGGCCGACGCCATCATCCCCATGACGAACCCCAACAACAATCCCTCGCAGATTCGCAGCGACTACCGCGCCTACGAAATCTACGCCACTGCCGGCAGCGAAAACGCATTCAGCCAGTACGACGACGACGGTACAACGCAGGAGTACCTCAGCGGGCAGTGCGCACGTACCGAGATTAGTACCGTGGCCAACAACAAGGGCGAACTCACCGTGACGGTAGCTCCCACCTACGGCACGTTCAACGGCTTTGAGCCGCAGAAGCAGACCGAACTGCGCATCAACGTGAGCAAGGCTCCCGAGAAAGTGCGCGCAAAGGTGGGCAAGTCCAGTGTGACGCTCCAGCAGGCAGCGTCGCTTGCCGACTTCGAAAAGGACGACAACGTGTACTTCTACTGCGAAGCCCCCAACCTCAACCGCTTCGCCACGCCCGGCACCGAGGCTGCCAAGAAGGTTATCAGCAAAAATCCGCAGCTGCTCGTCAAGGTGGGCAAAACCGACGTGACGGCCAACACTGTGGAGGTGACTGTCAAGGGCTTCGAGTTCAACACTGAGGGACGCTTGCTCGCCCACACAGGGTCGCTCGCAGCTCCCAAGGTGACGTTCACCGACGACAACGTGGGCGTGTTCAGCCTCACACCCTCGTGGGAGAAACAGGACAATGCCGACTACTACGAGATACTCTACAACGGCATGACCTACTCCACCATCCGCGACACGCAGTTCACCATCGACGGCTTGCAGCCCGAAACGGCTTACAACTTCAAGGTGCGCAGCGTAAACCGCAGCGGAGCGTCCGACTGGGCCGAGGCTTCGGCAACCACCAAGAGCAACCCCTTGGAATTTGCCGTGAAGGGCATCCGCGCCCAGGCCACCTGCGAGGACCAGCCGGGTACGGGCATCGACAAACTCTTCGACTTCGACGAAAAAGCCAACTGGCACACTAAGTGGGGCAAGGGCGAGGCCGTTCCCTGCGACGTGACCATCGACCTCCGGGCTGTCACCACGCTCGACCGCGCCGAATACCTCCCGCGCGAGGATGCCGGCAACGGCACGCTCCTCAGCGGCTCGTTCAGCCTCAGCACCGATCGCCAAACGTGGAGCGACCCCGTGGCGTTCTCTTGGGCGCAGGACGGAACGAAGAAGACATTCGCCTTTGAGGGCAACCCCGAGGCGCGCTACATCAAGATGCACGTAGACAAGGCCGTGAACAACTTCTGTTCGGGCAACGAAATGTACATCTTCAAGGTGGCCGGCACGAAGAGCGAACTGCAAGGCGACATCAACCACGACAACCGCATCGACGAGAACGACCTCACGTCGTACATGAACTACACCGGTCTGCGCAAGGGCGACAGCGACTTCGACTACGTAAGCTCGGGCGACATCAACAAGAATGGCCTGATCGACGCGTACGACATCTCGTGCGTCACCACCGAACTCGACGGCGGCGTGCGCAACTCCAACGACAAGGTTGCCGGCAAACTCATCCTCACGCCCGACAAGAAGACCTTCGCCGCTGGCGATGAAATTCGGGTGACTGTCAGCGGCAAGGGCTTGCACTACGTCAACGGCCTGAGCTTCGCCCTGCCCTACAACACCTCCGAACTGGAATACACCGGCACGGAACTCATCGACATGAAGGATATGGTGAATCTCACCTACGACCGTCTGCACACCAACGGTCAAAAGGAACTTCTCCCCACTTTCGTCAACCGAGGCAACAACTTCCTGCTCGAAGAGGGCGACCACAACCTCTTCGTCATCAAGTTCAAGGCAAAGAAAGCCGGCAAGTTCACGCTCAAAGCCAAGGACGGCCTCCTCGTCGACCGCAATCTGGGAACTGTCACTTTCTGACGCGTATTCCGCATTCCCCTATAACCACAATTTAGAAATCCGCTTCCAAGAGTAACTTCTTGGAAGCGGATTTTATTTGAAGTCGCGCAAACGGATTGCCACGAAAATGGACAGCAAGATTAACTGCTCGCAGTTGATAACAAGGTAAAAGCCACAAATAATTGCCAAAAAGGTTGTCGGGGGGGGTAAAATTGTAAATTTGTTGCATTGCGAATTGATTGCAATACAGTAAAAAGCCGCATTTCCGAGCCGAAAGATGTT
>CAVGTD010000075.1:0-8200 GCA_963632215.1 Clostridiales bacterium | reverse complement strand
CGCCCCAACGGGGCAGCTGCTCCTAGCCCAGGGCAGAGCCGACACGAAGTGGCGGTGTCACCCTGGGTTCCCATGCAGGGAACGTTGCCGCCCCATCGGGGCAGCTACATAATATAGGGGCAACGCCCCGTAACCCTGCGATTTGCCACGGACTAATTAAACACCGCCGCCTGGCCGCCAATGAACCCGGGCGTTGCCCAGTATCAATGCAGCTGCCCCGATGGGGCGGCAACGTCCCCCAACGGAAACCCAGGGTGACGTGTCGCCGCGTTGCGCCGCCACTCTGCCCTGGGCTATGAGCAACTGGCCTTTCTTTGAGATTTTAGGCTGCACCTCAGCATACCGAACAAGTTCGCTCTGCTTTCGGTTTGCACTAAAATTGCGGGCCACGGCTTGCGGATAATTGGCATACGATGTTTCAATAAACATTTTTGCGCTTTTATAAACGTCTCCCCCCCCCAACAAAAACGAAACAAAGAACCAAACAATATGAAGAAGCTATTATACCTCTGTGCGCTTGCCGTGGCTGCCTTTGCCACCGCTTGCAGTGACGATTCCACTGAGAATAATTCCGGACAGGCCCCGGACGGCGTAGACACCCTGTTGCAGCGTCAACAATTCCTCGACAGTGCCGCGGCCGACAATGTGGTTCGCAACCTTTACGATGTCACCACCGTAGCCCCCTCCACCGACAGCACATACGTGTTGAAGTACGGCGAGCACCTTAAAGAGTCCGGCGAGAACACCTACTACGTGGCTTGCCGTAATGCCGTCGACGCGCTCAATTTCTTCAAGTTCAATTGCAGCAATCAGTCCGAGGACATCGCCCTTAGCGACACCCTCGCCACCAACCTCAAAGACCGCGAGTGTACCTTTGGCAAATGGGGCAAGACATCCCTGCACTTCGGCGACAAGAACCCCGTTTACGCCACCATCACCATTAATATGACTGCCGTGGGGCAGATGCACACCATCTGCTTCGTCCCCCAAGCCTACATTGACGACAACAACAGCCAAAAGCCCGCGTTCAAAACCCCCTACGAGATGGGCAACGTCGTGCAGGACGAGAGCGGCGTGCAGTGGCTCTGCGTAAAACCGACCACCGCCGGCTCCAACGGCTTGCTCGTGCGAATGGTGCAGAGCGACTACCGAGTGTCCAATATCCACGACGAAGTCAAAACCGTCTACTACCGTGAGCCGCAGACCGAACAACTTGCGGACCGCGTAGCTTGGCAAGCACTGCTCTACGGTGCTAACTACATGGACTTCGACGATGCCTACAACGCTATCCTCCAAAAGCAGAATGGCATAAAAATGGACGATTTGCTCCCCGTTATCAAATACCTCAAAGGCATATCGCAGCCCGGCTGGCTAACGGTGCAGCAAGTGGGCAAAGCCTACGGCATTCAAAAGAAAGGACACTGGTGGCTCTGGATGTCTGTTTGGAACTGCGGATGGTTTCCCCTCTACGAAATCCAACTGCCTTTCGTCCGCCTCGAAAACGGCAAGAACCTCTACTTAGGCACGTCCTCCTCGTGCAAAGAGTTCAACACCTGCGACGGACGCATCTCTAACACTACGCTCCAAACCGGTCCGCAGCTCGTGCAGCGGGAGTTCTACACCGACGAACTCCCCAACTCTAAGGTACTTTGGCCGATTGACTACCATTAATCCAACCCTTTTGCGCAGCGGGCTTACGTCCACTGCGCTTTTTCCCTTTCTGACAACTTAAATACGTCTATATGATCCGTTTCGCGGACTTGAAGTGGGCATTCCTCTGCGTGTTTTGCGCCGTGTGCGCCCTTTGCGGTTGCAGCGACGACGATGCGTCGCCGCGCCTGCCTGGCAAGGCAAACATCACGATGCTTGTCCCTGAATACAGTCCCTTTGGCGACCTCTCCTACAACGATCAGGCACTCACCGGCGTAATGTTGGCTTCGAGCTATACCAACACCTCCTTGAAGTTGCTCTACCCTACGGCCTACACCCCGGCCGACTCCCTCTACCGGGCTTGGCTCGAAGAGAACGCCGACAAGGACTCCTGCGTGCTGATACTCTGCAGCCCGTTCTATGCGGACATCGTGCGCCAATACCCCCCTCGCATCACTGGGCGAGGCACGCGCATTCTGCTCTACGAAACCCCCGACACCATCGAGGGCGTGACTACGTTCCAAATCAACCGTTACGGCATCAGCTACCTTGCCGGGGCCATGTCGTTCTTCAAACCAGCCTACGTGTTGGCGGCCATGAAGGGCAACAAACCCACCGACGAGGCAGTGAGGGGCTATCTCGACGGACATCAGTACGGGCGCACCCATGAACCCGACGCTTTCACCAGGTATCGCGACACGGTCTTTTACTTGGGTGACGACGAGAGCTATTTCAACCGTCCTCTCGAAGCCTTCAATTTCATGAGCGATCTCAGACCCAGGGATTATATTCTCTTTCCCTTGTTGGGAGGCTCCAACAAGGGCGTTGTGAACTACTACACGCTGAATTCTTATTTAGGCGAGTTTTTTATCGGCATGGACGTGTATCAGGGAAATCAGTGCATATATGTCCCGTTTTCTGTGATTATCAATATAGGGTCGGTGCTGAACCAATATGTAAACTCTTGGAAAGAAGGCCGCCAGTGGCCGCAAGCAAAGTCTTTCAACATGGAAGACGGCTGGGTCAATATAGAGACAACCGACAACATCGCTGAAACTGTGAACACATACTCCGCATTTATGAATATAGGGGTGAAAATAATGTTTAGAGACAATCCCGATACGTTGTCGGTTCTTTACAACAAGTATAAAAACATTGCTGTTCAAAAAGAAAAGGAATACTATGGCAAGTAAAATATTTCTCCGCGTTCTCTGTCTTTGGGCTGTCGTCGCGTCAGTAGGCTTGTTCGGCTTGTCCTCGTGTTCCGACGACGACAACGTCGGCGGCGTGCGCCAGCAGCAGGTCAAGAAGGTCAAGGTGGCCGTCTTTATGGACAGAGCGCTCGAAGCCCGTTGGAAACGAACCGCCCAATGGGCCAACGAAAATTTGGCTAAGGCGCAGGAAAATCAGGACTGCCGCATCGAAATAGAACCGACGTTCTACATCCAGAACAACAACGACACACTCGTCAAGCGAGTGCGCGAAGTCCTCAACGACACGACCGTCGACATGATTATCGGCCCCACGAGTTCAAGGAAAGCCATGGAGGCTGCCCGGGTACTTACGGCGAATGCGGGACGACACAAACCCATGATTACCCCCTGCGCCACGCAAACGGAGTTCCAGCGTATGTATTCCGACCAAGCCTACATTTGGAATATGGCCGAGAGCTACATGGCCGAACTGGAAACGCTGATTGCCTCCATTGCGCAAAAGACGTATCCCAAGACTTCCGGCATCGTCCTCGTGGCCTCTGCCGACGATCAGGACTACATCGAGTGGTTCTCGTTTCTTTCGCAAGAGTACGGGTTGAACGTGAAAGCCGTGCATACCTATTCGTCCAATGAGGAATTGAAGAACATCGTCAAGGAGAGCTTTCTCCACGAGTGGTTTTCCAAAGATGTGATATTCAGCCCCACCGACCCTGAGGCATGCTTGGCGTTCGATGAAGCGTATTCCGAAATGAAAGAGGAATCCTATGACGAATGGGGAACGGGCGATGCGTACAATATTGCCCGCCCCTACTTTTTCTGTACGGGAGGTTTCGTGCGCGACACGGTTGCGGCTTCGGCCAAGAACTTCTACCAGGGCATAGACCTTTGCGCCGACGTGGAGTCGGGCTTCGCGCAAGCCTACTCCATACGTTTCGGCGAAGACCTCGTAAATGGCGAGGCGCAGTTCTACGACGCCATTATGCTTACCGCCTACGGCGCAACGCTGGCCAACCACACCGGGCAAAAGCTCGAAAAGGCCATCTCCGATATCCTTGCCGAAAACGACGGCTCCGACGACAATACGAGTGGCTGGCTGCCCGACGACATCGCCCCCAATTTCAGCAGCCTTGCGCAGGGCAAAATAAGCAACTGCCTGAGCGGCGCGTCGGGTCCGTGGAAGTTCGACGGCATGTGCCACACCAACGCCCACGAAAGCACCTATCGCCTCTGGAAACTCTCCGACGATATGCTGGGCTTCGTCACGCTGGGCTACACCAGCGCCTCGATGCGTCATAGCGACTCCTCGAACGCCAACATCTGGGAACAGATAGCCACGAGAGCCGACTCCACGTTCGACATCCACGGCACCATCCCCACCTATCCCGAACTCCACCAAACGTGGGCCTTGCTTGTGGCCGGTTCGTCGGGGTGGGACAACTACCGTTTCCAGGCCGACGTGTTCGCCATGTACCAGATGCTCATTGAGAACGGCTACGACGACGACCACATCATTCTCATTTGCGAGGACGACTTGGTCAACAATCCCCGTAACATAAAGGAAAAGGGCATTCTCCGCACCACCGACGACGGCAAAAACGTCTACAACGCCCAAGCCATCGACTACAAGGTGAGCGACCTCGAACCCGCCGACATCGGCCGCATCCTTAAAGGACAGAAGAGCGACCGTCTGCCGCACGTCATCGAGGCCACGGATAACGACAACATCTTCATCTTCTGGAGTAGCCACGGGTCGATAAAGCGCACCGTCTATTTCGGCAACGAACGGGAAATCTACTACGACGATTTCAAGTCCTATCTCAAAGACGCGCCCCACCGCAAAATCTTCATGGCCGTTGAGGCTTGTTACAGCGGCGGGCTTGGCGAGGAGTGCGTAGGCATTCCCGGCTTGCTCGTACTCACGGCGGCCAACCCCTACGAGTCGAGCCACGCCAGCTCGTGGAGCTACTCGATGAGCATGTACCGGTCCAACAGTTTCACGCAAGGTTTCCAGGACTACATGAACACCATGACTTCCGGCACCGTCCGCGACCTCTACTTTCTCATCACCAAAACCGTCTACGGTTCTCACCCGAAACTCTACAACATCGAGAACTTCGGCTACATCTACAACGAGGACCTCTACGAATACATCTACCACTGGAATTACCCGTCCGAAAAGCCTCGGCGGTGATTTTTTTGGGGGGTAGGCTACGAACCACCATCGAATGGGTGAGGAAAACGAATGAAATGGATTCATTTAGGCAACGAAAGATAGGCTGAAAGCCTTGAAGTCCCTAGCCCAGGGCACAGTGAAGGGGTAAAACCCCGAACGACGCCCTGGGATTCGTTCAAGTGTGGTTGTCGTCCTGAAAGGACAAAAGTAGATTCATACTGATTACCAATCGTTTGTGTAAACTGTTTTTACTTTTGCCCTTTCAGGGCGGCAACTGCTTCTACGTTGTACCCAGGGCGTTGCCCTGGGCTAGGAACTTGCAAGGCTTTCAGCCTTTTTCGTTGGACATCGTCCCCACAACTTCCCGCGAAACGTTCGCCATGCCCCACCCCCTGCATTAATCCCCCCACTCTCCCAAACCAAAGAAAATCAAAGCATTCCTTTGCCCACCATTCGGTTTGCAGTAATTTTGCGTCACGAAAACTCTACACTATACACGATATGATGACAGCGAACGAAATCCGCGACTCATACAAGCACTTCTTTGAGTCGAAAGGACACGCCATTGTGCCTTCTGCCCCAATGGTTATCAAGGACGACCCCACACTGATGTTTACCAACGCGGGCATGAACCAGTGGAAGGACATCATTCTCGGACAGACCGACCCCGAGCCGCGCCGCCGCGCCGACTCCCAAAAGTGCCTCCGCGTCAGCGGCAAACACAACGACCTCGAAGAGGTGGGCCACGACACTTACCACCACACTATGTTCGAGATGCTCGGCAACTGGAGCTTCGGCGACTACTTCAAGGAGGGCGCAATCGACTATGCTTGGGAATATCTCGTTGACGTACTTCACCTCGACCCCAAAGACCTTTACGTAACTGTTTTCGAAGGTTCCGAAGAAGAGAACCTCGGACGCGACGACGAAGCCGCGTCTTATTGGGCGAAGCACGTACCCGCTGACCATATCATCAACGGCAACAAACACGACAATTTTTGGGAAATGGGCGACACCGGTCCTTGCGGCCCTTGCTCCGAAATCCACCTCGACAGCCGCACGCCCGAGGAAAAGGCCAAAGTGCCCGGCCGTGAGCTCGTCAACAAGGACGACCCTCAGGTCATCGAGATTTGGAACATCGTGTTCATGCAGTTCAACCGCAAGGCGAACGGCTCGCTCGAGCCCCTTTCGATGAACGTCATCGACACCGGCATGGGCTTCGAACGACTCGTTCGCGCCATCCAAGGCAAAAACTCTAACTACGACACCGACATCTTCCAGCCCCTCATCAAACGCATCGGCCAGCTCTCAGGCTTTGAGTACGGCAAGGACGAAAAGGTCGACGTGGCCATGCGAGTGATTGCCGACCACCTGCGCGCCATCTCGTTCTCCATTGCCGACGGTCAGCTCCCCTCCAACGCCAAGGCCGGCTACGTTATCCGCCGCATCTTGCGCCGCGCCGTCCGCTACGCCTATACTTTCTTGGGGCAGCGCGAGGCGTTCCTCTGCAAACTCGTTCCCACGCTCGTCGAGGAGATGGGCGGTGCCTATCCCGAACTCAAAGCCCAGCAGGTACTCATCTCCCGCGTCATGCAGGAAGAGGAGGAAAGCTTCCTCCGCACCCTTTCCACGGGTATCAGCATGCTCGAGGGCGTGATTGCCGAAACCCGCAAGGAGGGCAAGACAACCGTGAGCGGCGAAAAGGCGTTCACCCTCTTCGACACCTACGGCTTCCCCCTCGACCTTACTGAACTCATCTGCCACGAGAACAACCTCGAGGTGGACGAAGACGGCTTCAACGCCGAAATGCAGAAGCAGAAGGAACGCGCCCGCAACGCCGCCGCCGTCGAAACCGACGACTGGGTGGTGCTTGCCGAGGGCGACACCACCTTCCTTGGCTGGGATACCACCGAGAGCGACTGCCGCATCTTGCGCTACCGCCGCGTGCAGCAGAAGAAGCAGACCTTCTACGAACTCGTTCTCGACAACACCCCCTTCTACGCCGAAATGGGCGGACAGGTGGGCGACAAGGGCTTGCTCGTCAACGAGGCCGAAAAGGTGGAAATCATCGACACCAAACGCGAGAACAACCTCGCCATCCATATCACCAAGGCTCTGCCCGCCCATCCCGAGGCGGCTTTCCACGCCGAGGTGAACAAGAAACTCCGCGCCGGCAGCGAGGCTAACCACTCCGCCACCCACTTGCTCGACCAGGCACTGCGCGAGGTGCTTGGCACGCACGTTGAGCAGAAGGGCTCGCTCTGCACGCCCGACTACCTGCGCTTCGACTTCTCGCACTTCCAAAAGGTAACGCCCGAGGAACTCCGTCAGGTGGAGCGCATCGTCAACCGCCGCATCCGCGAGGACATCCCCTTGCAGGACCACCGCGACGTGCCGATGGAGGAGGCCAAGAAACTTGGCGCCATCGCCCTCTTCGGCGAAAAGTATGGCGACAAGGTGCGCGTCGTTCAGTTCGGCCAGAGCGTTGAGTTCTGCGGCGGCTGCCACGCCAAGAGCACGGGCCGCATCGGCTTGTTCCGCATCGTTTCCGAAAGCAGCGTGGCCGCCGGCGTGCGCCGCATCGAGGCCATCACGGGCGAAGCGGCCGAGGAGAGCGTCTACACGCAACACGACTTGCTCTTCAACCTCAAGTCGTTCTTCAACAACGCCAAGGACCTCACCGCCGTCATCCGCAAGACCATCGAGGAGAACGACGGACTGAAAAAGCAGGTTGAGGGCTACGTCAAGGAACAGCTCGCCTCGCTCCGCGACCGCCTTGTAGACAATGCCGAGGAAACCGCCGGCGTTCACCTCGTCAAGGCTGTCATCCCCACGGCCATTGCGCCCGACGCAGTGAAGGACCTCGCTTTCCAAATCTCCGGCATTCTGCCCAACGACACCCTCTGCGTACTTGGTTCTACCCACGAGGGCAAGCCGCTCCTCACGGTGATGATTAGCAAGAACCTTGTGGAGAGCCGCCAGCTCAACGCCGGCGCACTCGTTCGCGAAGCCGCCAAACTCATCAAGGGCGGCGGCGGTGGTGCGCCCCACTTCGCCACGGCTGGCGGTAAGGACGCAACCCGCCTCGAAGACGCGGTGAAGAAGGTGGTTGAAATGGCTCTCGCTTAACTGCAACGGCCAGGGCGTTCAAACTGCGGATGTT
>CAVGTD010000074.1:0-8601 GCA_963632215.1 Clostridiales bacterium | reverse complement strand
TGCCGGAAATCTTACGCACATGCTCTTTTAGCACATTGCTCTTGATGTAATCCATTGTCTGTTTTATCATCTGCGGAACACTGCCTTTGAATGTAACCTCTGTGAAATTATTCGGGTCTTTCATCTTTCCGTTAGGGAATGTCACTACATCAATCTGTGTATAAGGGAAGAATTTGATTGGATTCTCGCAGAACATCATGGCTGCCACATTACGAAGTAGGCGATTCTCCTTAGGTCCTGTATATAATTCCATTTGGTCAAGTATAGTGGAAAGCGGTGTTTTTATCACATCGTCCGCCAGTTTGCTCCCCACCTTGACAAGATAATCACGAAGGAGTATCAAAGAAATATCTTCCAACTGGATGTTGCTGTTGCCTCGCTCGTCAAAAGGCACACGATTAGCCAACTCTCGTAATTCTACGAGAGCTTCACCTCTTGCTTCAATGCTGCTTGTGCCACTGCGAATGTATGTACAACTCCCTTGCTTTTAAGCAATGCGATTTGCAAACGCCGCCCGAACTGAGATACAGCGTCTAAGTTCGGGCGGCGTTCTGAATGTTTCAAGAGAGCGGAAGTGTTAATCGCCCAGTGCCTCTCGTTCAAAATCTTGCATACAGGCTACGAGGGCTTGGGCGGAGGCTAGGGGGAGACCGTTGTAGCAGGAGGCGCGGAAGCCGCCTACGGAGCGGTGTCCCTTTATGGCGTAGATGCCTCGCTGGGTGGCGAAGTCGAGAAATTGGGCTTCGAGGTGCCGGTAGGGGGCGTTCATCACGAAGCACATGTTCATCAGCGAGCGGTCTGCCTTGGCGGCGGTGCCGCGGAAGAGCGGATTGCGGTCTATTTCGGCGTAGATGAGGGACGAACGCTCCACGGCGCGGCGGTGCATCTCGTCCACGCCGCCCTGACGCTTTATCCAGCGGAGCATTTCGCGGGCGGTGAAGATGGGGAGGACGGGCGGCGTATTGTATAAGGAGTGGTGGGCGACGTGCGTCTGGTAGTTGAGCATGGTGGGGATGGCGCGCCCCGTCTTGCCCAATGCGCCGCGGCGCACGATGATGAACGTCACGCCCGCCATGGAAAGGTTCTTCTGCGCGCCGCCGTAGATGAGGTCGTAGCGCGAGAAGTCTATGCGGCGCGTGAGGATGTCCGATGTCATGTCCGCCACAAGGGGAACGGGCGACGGCGGGTCGCTGTGGAGTTCCGTGCCGTAGATGGTGTTGTTCGTAGTGATGTGCAGATAGTCCGCCGTGGGCGGCACGGTGAAGCTGTGGGGGATGTGGGAGTAGTTGTCCGTGGCTGAACTTGCCACGCTGACGGTTTCGCCAAAGAGGCGAGCCTCCTCCATGGCCTGATGCGCCCAATGCCCGCTGTCGAGGTAGGCCGCTTGGCGGCGGAGCAGGTTCATCGGCACCATGCAAAACTGCATACGTGCGCCGCCGCCGAGGAAAAGCACCGAAAATTCGTCGGGGATGTGCAGCAGTTCGCGCATAAGGCTTTGCGCCTCTTCCAAAACCGCCGTAAACTCAGGCGTGCGGTGCCCTATCTCCATCAGGCTAAGCCCCGTGCCGGCGAAGTTGCGGACGGCCTCAGCCGTGGCTTCTACCACAGGCTCAGGCAGATGGGCGGGGCCCGCACCGAAATTGTGTATTGTGCTTGTCATGGAACTTCGTTGTTAGTGTAGGGCGAAATTACGCTTTTCCCCCCGGACAAGCGGCGGACATGGCCGCAAAAGCAATTCCGGGAACCGTTTTAAATGCGTGTGTGAGAAAATATGTAACTTTGCCCCACACAATAAACACATAAGAGGCGTGCGCCGCGCCGAGTGAGGCGAGCGTGCGCGTACACGTACAAAGCACATGAGTGAACAACTGAAGAAAATCAAGCAGCTGGTGGAACTGCGCCAGAAAGCCCGTTTGGGCGGCGGCGAGAAAGCCATTGAAAAACAGCATGCAAAAGGCAAGGCCACGGCGCGCGAGCGCATTGAACTGTTGCTCGACAAGGGTTCGTTTGAGGAAATGGATATGTTCAAACTTCACCGTTGCCACAATTTTGGCATGGAGAAGAAGCAATTCCTCGGCGACGGCGTGGTAGCCGGCAGCGGTACGGTGAACGGCCGTTTGGTATACGTCTTTGCACAGGACTTCACCGTGAACGGCGGTTCCCTGTCGGAGACGATGGCGCAGAAGATCTGCAAGGTGATGGACCAGAGCATGAAGATGGGCGCGCCTTGCATCGGCCTGAACGATTCGGGCGGCGCACGTATACAGGAAGGCATCAACGCCTTGGCCGGTTTCGGCGAAATATTCCAACGCAACATTGAGGCTTCGGGCGTAGTTCCCCAGATTTCGGGCATCTGCGGTCCGTGTGCGGGCGGCGCGGTTTACTCGCCGGCCCTGACGGACTTTGTGGTGATGCTCGAGGGCGTGAGCTACATGTTCCTCACTGGCCCGAAAGTGGTGAAGACCGTAACGGGCGAAGAGGTGACGCAGGAAGACCTTGGCGGTGCTTCCGTCCACTCCACGAAGAGCGGCGTTTGCCACTTCACGGCGAAGACCGAAGAGGAATTTGCCGGCCTTATCCGCAAACTGCTTTCGTACATCCCCCAAAACAACAAGGAGCGTGCGCCCCGCGTGGAATGCACCGACCCCATCGACCGCAAGGAAGACCTGCTCAACGAAATTATCCCCGACAACCCCAACATGGCGTACGACATGTACAAGGTAATCGGCGCAGTGGTGGACAACGGCGAGTTCATGGAAGTGCAGCGCAACTTCGCCCGCAACATCATCATTGGCTTTGCCCGTTTCAACGGCCAGAGCGTGGGCGTGGTGGCCAACCAGCCCAGCGTATACGCCGGCGTGCTCGACTGCAACGCCTCGCGCAAGGCAGCCCGCTTCGTTCGTTTCTGCGACTGCTTCAACATCCCCATCGTTTCGCTTGTTGACGTTCCCGGCTTCCTCCCCGGCACGGGTCAGGAATACAACGCCGTAATCGACCACGGCGCAAAGCTCCTCTACGCTTACGGCGAGGCAACCGTGCCCAAGGTGACGGTGACGCTGCGCAAGAGCTACGGCGGTTCGCACATCGTGATGGGCTGCAAGCAGCTCAAGGCCGACCTCAACTATGCATGGCCTTCGGCAGAGATTGCCGTGATGGGTGCGTCGGGCGCAGTGGCTATCCTCGACGGCAAAGAAGCCAAGACGAAGGAAGACCCCAAGGCGTTCCTCGCCGAGAAGGAGAAAGAGTACAACGACCTCTTCACCAACCCCTACAAGGCAGCCGAGTATGGCTACGTGGACGACGTGATAGAGCCGCGCAACACCCGTTTCCGCATTTGCCGCGCCCTTGCGCAGCTCGAAAACAAGCGCGAGACACGTCCGGCGAAGAAGCACGGCAACATACCTTTGTAAACCCATCCGAAGCATGAAGACATTCCAGTATAAACTTGGCGGTCAGACCCTCACGCTGCGTTTGGACGACAAACAAGGCACGGTGGCCGAATGCCTCGTGGACGGCGCGCCCTACGCGGTGGCCGACGAGGACATGCCCACCTACGCCGCGGCGATAGCCCTTGCGCTCATTGAGCACGAAGTGGAAATTGTGCACGACGACGAGCCGGGCATCATCACCGTGGAGCATCACAGCACCCCTTGGAACAATCCGGCGGAGCTGATGACGCAACTTTAACATTCAAGACACTTTCTCAATCAAGCAATGAAACAATACAAATATACCATCAACGGCGCGCAGTTCGACGTGACCATCGACACGATTGCCGGACAGAAGGCAAAGGTGCAGGTCAACGGCATCCCCTTCGACGTGGAGATGCAAGGCTCTACGCTCACCGAGGGCGACCTGCCCACGGTTTCGGCTGAGACTTCCGCAGCAACGGCTGCCCCTGCCGCCGCCCCTGCCGCCAGCGAAACTCCCGCCGCAGCAGCCCCCGCCGCAACGAGCGGCCCTGGCGTAGGCACCCCCGTGAAAGCTCCGCTCCCCGGCGTAGTGACCAAGATACTCGTGGCCAACGGCCAGAACGTGAAGAAGGGCGAAACCGTCCTCGTTCTCGAAGCCATGAAGATGGAGAACAACATTACGGCCGAGGCCGACGGTACAGTGACAGGCGTTTGCGTAAGCGCGGGCGACAGCGTGATGGAGGGTACAACGCTCCTCACCATCGGCTAAACGCGCAGAGCGTTTCCGCCAATCCGCCGTAAAAGGACTCATATAGGGCTGTTCTAAAAGACGCTGTGTTTTTAGAGCCGCCCTATATGTTTTCCCGCGGCAGCTTCAGGCTGCGCCCAGAGCGTGGCAACGAAGTTTATCCGAATAAAGAACCTTATAACCAACACATTTAATTTATGAAGAACAACTCAGTTTTGAGCGGCGCGCGCAGCACCGGGCGTTGGCTCATGTTGTTGCTTTTCGTTTTCGCGGGCTATCCCTTGTGGGCTCAGCTAAGCACAGAAAAGACGTACTACATCAAAAACGCAAGCACCGGTCAGGTGGTTTCGTGCGGCAACTCCGGCAGCAAAGACACCAGTGTCCGTCTTGAGGACAAGTCCGACGAGTCAAAGGGGCAGAAGTGGACCGTGCAGTCGACCGGCGTTGCCGACAACGAGTTTATCATCGTCAGCTCCGGCTATTCCACCCGTGCCATCGACGCCGCCCCCGACAAGCAATACTATCCCGTGCTTTGGCCGGCCAGCACCACCTCGGCCAACCAGTGCTTTATGATTGAGCAGGTCAGCACGGCCGATAGCCTTTATACCATTACCCTTTCGAACAAGAGTGCGTACAAACTCATCGCCAACTCTTCCGGCGTATTGCAGTTCTCCAACGCCACCCTCACCGACGCCACTGCCGGACAGTTCGTCTTTGAGGAGACCACAAAGCAGGAGATTTCCGCCAACGAGTGGGAGAACGAGAAAGTGTTCGGCATCAACCGCCTTGCGCCCCACGCCACGTTCATGCCCTACGCCAACACGGCGAAGCTCCATGCCGACGCGGCTCGCTACGAGAAGCCTTGGCTCACCCCCGAGGGAGCGGATTTTCTCTCGCTCAACGGCTTATGGAACTTGAAGTGGACCACCGATATGTCAGCCGCCCCCGCTAAGGACTTCTACGGCGACGACGTGGACGCGTCCGCCTGGGACACCATCACCGTCCCCTCCTGCTTGGAGATGAAGGGCTATGGCTCTCCCTATTATATTAATGTAGACACTCCGTTTGAGGACAACTATCCCACCATCAACATGAGGAGCGGCTGCAAGAACTCCATTGCCTCCTACCGCCGCAACTTCACCCTGCCCGAGGGCTGGAAGGGCAACAAACGCATTGTCCTCCACTTCGACGGCATCTATTCCGCCGCCTACGTGTGGGTAAACGGCACTTACGTGGGTTACACCCAGGAGTCGAACAACGAAACGGAGTTCGACCTCAGCGACATTGCCCGCGAGGGCGAAAACAACGTGTCCGTGCAGGTGATACGTTTCAGCGACGGTTCCTACCTCGAGGGGCAGGATATGTGGCGCATGAGCGGCATCCACCGCGACGTGTACCTCTACACTACGCCCAAGACCTACGTGCGCGACCACGTGATTACCGACGACCTCGCTTCGCCCTACACCGCAGCAGCTGTCACTGTCCATCTCGACATGGCTAACCCCTCGGCTCAGGCTGCTGAGAAACAGGTGCGCGTGCGCCTGATCAGTCCGGACGGCGAGCAGCTGGCTGAACAGACCGAACCGTTCGCCTTCGAGGAAGGCATCGACAGCATCGGCAAGGACATTGTGTTCGACACGCTCAACGGCGTTCAACTCTGGTCGTCCGAAGCCCCCGCTCTCTACACCGTAGAGATTGCCCAACTCGATGCCGCCGGCACCGAGGAGATGGCTTTCGCCACCAAATACGGTTTTCGCAAGGTGGAGAGCAAGGGCGGCAAAATCTACGTCAACGGCCAGCGCGTGTTCTTCCGCGGCGTAAACGCTCAGGACACCCATCCCGTACACGGCCGTTCTATCGACGTGGCCACTATGCTGCGCGACGTGACCATGATGAAGCAAGCCAACATCAACATGATCCGCACCAGCCACTATCCCCGTCAGGCCAAGATGTACTCCATGTTCGACTACTACGGACTCTACTGTATGGACGAAGCCGACATAGAGTGCCACTACAATTGGGACCAGGGCGGCAACACCATCTCGAAGGCCGCCACTTGGAAGGCGCAGTACGTAGACCGCATGGACCGCATGGTGGTGCGCGACCGCAATTTCCCGAGCGTCATCTTCTGGAGCGTTGGCAACGAGAGCGGCGTGGGAAGCAACCTCGAAGCCGCTTACAACCACGCAAAGGAAATCGACCCCACACGCCTCGTTCACTACGAAGGGGCTACGCGCGGCGGAGCTTCCTATACTGATATGTACAGCGTGATGTACCCCAACCTGACCCGCGTAAGCAACGAATCGTCCAAGAACAGCACGGGGCAGCCTTATTTCATCTGTGAATACGCCCACGCCATGGGTACCGCCGTCGGCAACCTCAGCAACTACTGGGGCGTGATAACGGGTTCTACCTACGGCACCGGCGGCTGCATCTGGGACTGGGTGGACCAAAGCATCTACGACGCAGCCGACATCAAGAGCGGCTCGCTCACGCAGAATGGCTATCCTAAGTACCGCACGGGCAACGACTACCCCGGTCCCAATCAGGGCAACTTCGTCAACAACGGCCTGATTGCCGCCGACCGCGCATGGTCGGCCAAGCTCACCGAGGTGAAGTCGGTGTACAGCATGGTCAACTTCAACAGCTTCAACGCCAAGCGCAAGACGGTGAAGGTGAACAATAAATTCAACTTCACCAACCTCAACCAGTACAACTTGGCTTACACCGTTCTGCGCAACGGCGTGGAGGTGGAGACCGACACCATGGAACTCCCCAGCACGCTCCCCGGTACAAACTCAAGCACCATCACGCTTCCCTATACTACTGACGCAAGCGTTGACGACGCGGAATACCTGCTCAACCTGTCGCTTGTGCTGAAGAACGCAACCTCTTGGGCCGACAAGGGCTACCCCGTAGCTTCACAGCAGGTAACGATACAAGCGCGCTCCAAAACGCTCCCCACTGTGACCGACGACGAAAGTTCCGAACTCATCGTGGAGCAGCAGAAGAACGGCCGCTACTACATCGACAACGATCTGATGCACATTGAGGTGAACAACAATTCGGGTCGCATCGCCACTTGGCGCTACAACAAGAAGAACATCTTTACCAGCGAACTCAACTCGTTCAACTACGACAACTACCGCTGGATTGAGAACGACAAACTCAGTGCCACGGGCAACGGTATAAGCTCGCGCTCGCTGACCACCGTCCCGACGTTCAACGCCACTGACGGCACAGTGACTTTCGCCTCCACCGAAACGGGCGACTACTGCGACGTGGCCTACAACTACACCGTCTACCGCAATGGTGCAATCGACGTGAAAGCCACTTTCTCTCCCCACGCCAACAGCGACCTTCGCCGCATCGGCGTAAAGGCGGTTTTCCCGAAGGAGTTCACCCAAGCCACCTACTATGCGCGCGGCCCGTGGGAGAACTATGTAGACCGTCAGACGGGTTCGCTGCTCGGTCAGTACAAGTCGTCCGTAGCCGACTTCTTCAGCGACGTTCCCCATCCCCAAACGTGCGGCAACCACCTCGACCTGCGCGAACTCTCGCTCTACAATCCCACGAACGACATGACGCTCAACGTGCAGACCGAGGGACAGGTGGCATTCTCCGTTTTGCCCTACGAGGACGCTGCCATGTCGGCCGTTAACCACCGCTGGGACCTCACTCCCGGCAATGTGGTAGCCCACTTCGACTATTATCAGGACGGACTTGGCAACGGAAGCTGCGGACTAGACACGAAGACGCTTTCCACGTACAAATGCCCCACTACCGGCACGTACACTTATACGCTGCGTGTAAAGCCCTCCGACGGCAGCCTTTCGGGCATCAGCTCGCCCAAGAGCGATGCTTCGTCCGACGTGATCGTCAGCGCAGAAGGCGGCTTCGTAGTATGCCAAGGCTCTCTCGCTGCCGGTACGACGGTCCGCGTCTACGACCTCGGCGGCAGCGTGGTAGCCTCCAAACTCCTGACCGCCGCAGCTACAAGTGTCACCCTCGACGCTTCGCACCAGCCCCATGGCACCTACATCGTCAAGGTTGGCCGCACAAGCTACAAGGTGGTACTGTAAAGCCTTTTCAGACAACAATGCAACAAAAAGCCCAAGGCTCATTCCAATGTGGAAGAGAGCCTTGGGCTTTTCTTTGTCACGAGGTCGTGCGCACGGTGTTCAGCGTGTCCGCCTCGTTTGTTCCTGTGAACGATGCTTATTTGAGCTTGCGCACGTCGTCAATGGGCAACTGGGTTAGCTCAGCAATCGTTTCAGCGTCCAGACCTTTTGCGAGCATTGCCCGGGCTATTTCGAGGGCTTTCTGGGTCTCGCCTTTGGCAATTCCTTCTTCAATTCCTTCTTCTCGCCCTTGGGCTATTCCTTCTTCAATTCCTTTCTCTCGCCCTTTGGCAATGCCCTCTTCAAGTCCCTCTTCGCG
>CAVGTD010000073.1:0-8903 GCA_963632215.1 Clostridiales bacterium | reverse complement strand
TCCGCTCCCCCTCCCCACGCCTTTTCCGCTACGCTCCAAAGGCGTGGGGAGGGGGAGGATATCGGACAATATTCATACCTTTTGCAAACTTAGAGACGGGGCAGCTGCTCCTAGCCCAGGGCAGAGTGGCGGCGCGAAGCGGCGACACATCACCCTGGGTTCCCCCCGTTGGGGGACGTTGCCGCCCCATCGGGGCAGCTGCATTGATACCGGGCAACGCCCGGGTTCGGGAGCGGTTGATTGACAATGGAATGCCGTTGGCTTTGCGGGGCGTTGCCCCTATCTTAGGCAGTTGCCCTTACAGGGCGCAACTTGTCCTGCACGGGAACCCAGGGTGACGCCGCCACTTCGTGTCGGCTCTGCCCTGGGCTATGGGGAGCTGGCCTTACAGGCCGCGGTTTGCGGACATTTCCGTGGCAATTTTGCACCAAAAATATTCGCATTTTGAACACCCTACCCGTTGGGGCGCGGTTTGCGGACAATTTGCGTATGATGTTTCAATGAACATTTTTGCGCATTTCGAACACCCTAGGCGGAGGGGCAGAGGCAAAAAACCAACGTGTCCCATGTGAGACCTTAGCTAAGCCCCACAATCTCGCCGTCGACAAAGTCGATATGGTTGGCCTGGGGGTCTTTGGGCAGGCCCGGCATACGCAGGATGTCGCCCGCGATGGCAACGATCATTTCCGCGCCGGCGTTGAGCACCACGTCCTTGATGAGGATGTTGAAGCCCGACACCGCGCCGTACTTCTTGGCGTCGGCCGAGAAGGAGAACTGCGTCTTGGCGATGCACACGGGGAAGTGCGCCATGCCGTGTTCCTCGGCCAGTTTGATGCGCTTGAGGGCGGGGTTGGCGAAGCTCACGCTCGCCGCGCCGTAGATGGTCTTGGCCACCTTCTCAATCTTCTCCTTGATGGTGTCGCCGTCGTTGTAGGTGAAGCGGAGCGGCTTTTCGGAGGGATGGCTTTCGATGGTGTCGGCCACGAGCTGGGCCATCTCCTTCGCGCCCTCGCTGCCCTGGGCGTAGGCGTTGTTGATGACGAACGGCACGTGCAGCTCGTCCTCGCAGTGCGCCTTGAGCAGAGCCATTTCCGCGTCGGTATCGGCGGTGAAGCGGTTGAACACCACCACTACGCTCTGTCCGAAGCCTTGCAGGTTGGCCACGTGGCGGTCCAGGTTGGCAAGGCCCTGGCGCAGGCCCTCCTCGTTGGGTTCCTTGATTTTGTCGAGAGGCACGCCGCCGTGCATTTTCAGTCCCTGCGCTGTGGCCACGATAACCGTGAGGTCGGGCTCGAGACCGCTCTTGCGGCAAAGGATGTTGTAGAACTTCTCAGCCCCGAGGTCTGCGCCGAAGCCGGCCTCGGTAATGGTGTAGTCGGCGTGGCTCATGCTCATGCGCGTGGCGATGAGCGAGTTGCAGCCGTGGGCAATGTTGGCGAACGGGCCGCCGTGCACAATGGCGGGCGTGTTCTCCGTGGTTTGCACAAGGTTGGGCTGTATGGCGTCTTTGAGCAGCACCATGATAGAACCGGCCACGCCGAGGTCCTTCACCGTGAAAGGCTTGCCCTCGTAGGTATAGCCCAGCAGGATGTTCTCGATGCGGCGGCGCAGGTCGGCCTCGTCGCTTGCCAGACAGAGGATAGCCATCAGTTCAGAGGCCGGCGTAATGTCGAAGCCGCCCTGCTGCACAATGCCGTTCGTGGCCGGGCCGATGCCCGTCACGATGCTGCGCAGGGAACGGTCGTTCACGTCGAGCACGCGGCGCCACAGAATCTCTTTCAGCCCGAAGCCCTCGGCCTGATGCTGGTAGAGGTAGTTGTCGAGCAGGGCCGCGATCATGTTGTGCGCCGAGGTGATGGCGTGGAAGTCGCCCGTGAAGTGGAGGTTGATCTTCTCCATGGGCAGCACCTGGGCGTAGCCGCCGCCGGCCGCGCCGCCCTTCATGCCGAAGCAGGGCCCGAGCGAGGGTTCGCGCAGTGCCACGCAGGCTTTCTTGCCTATGGCGTTGAGGCCCAGGGCCAGGCCGATGCTCACCGTGGTCTTGCCGATGCCGGCGCGCGTGGCGGTGATGGCCGTCACGAGGATGAGCTTGCCCTTTTTCCCGTTCATGAGCGAGAGGGGGAGCTTGGCGATGTACTTGCCGTACTGCTCAATGCTGTCGGCTTCAATGCCCAACTGTTCGGCCACTTGCCCGATGGGGCGGAGCGTGGTGCTGTGCGCAATTTCAATGTCTGTCATCATGTGCTTTCGTGTATTATTTGGGTTGTTCTATAAATTACCACCGTGAATTATTCAAATTTGAGTGATTTCTTTTTGTCATCTTTCGGGTTCTTTTCCGCCCAAATTGCTTGTTCGCTCAGTCGCATAGCCCGCTATGCTCCTTCGTTCACAAACAATTTGAACGAAAAATAACTCCGAAATCTAACAAAGCTAATTTATAGAACCACCCATTTGTGATTATTCGTTGGTCCTTGCCACCGCCTTGACGGTTGCGCCGCCCTGCGTGCGGAGCAGGTAAACGCCCGCCGGGAGACTCTTGTCCCAGCCAAGGCGGGCGCGCTCGCCCGTGCCGATGAGCCGCCCGTCGATAGAGTATACGCTCACGGGACCGCCAGCCGGTGAAGCCACGGCCCCGTGAAGGCCGTCGACAACGTTGCCGCCGCCCATAAAGTTGAACGAGATGAGGCCTTCGGCGCTTTCCTGGATTTGCGTGATGGGTTTGCCCATGTATTTGGAGTCGTCGGCGTTGATGTTGTAGAGTTTGGCGGCCGGCCGCGACAGGCTTGTCAGGCTCGTGTTGCCGCTCGTGCCAGGGTAGGGGTCGCCCGCAAGGTCGTCGGCGTAGGTGAGCGAGCCGTTGCCGTTGGCCGCCCCGTTGAGGGCGTCGTCTGCCGGAATGATGGTGCAGCGTTGGTGGTTCTTCGTGTAGTTCACGAGGTTCAGAGCCCAGGCCGTGGCGTCGTAGTCCACGTGGGCCACGAGCAGTCCGTGGCCCCGCACATCGCTGTCCGTGCCTACGGGCTGTCGGTTCTCGAGCAGGTAGTATTCGGTCGGCACGCGGTCGTTGTGCACCACGTAGGCCACGGGCCGTTCGGCAAGGGCGGGCATACGCTCCACGGTGGCGGCCGACGAGAGTTCTTGGGGAGTGAGCCAGCCGCAGCTCCAACGCTCGTAGGCCGTGTAGCCCACGGGGCGGAAGCCGTCGCCGGCGTAGCAGCCGTAGTCCAGCACGCTCCACATGTCCATGCCGAAAACGTCGGAGCGGTTGCCCGTGTGGTACATGTCGGGCAGCCCCAGGCAGTGGCTGAACTCGTGGCAAGCCGTCCCGATGCCGTCGAGCCGGGGCTCTGCGCCGTCCAGCCCGGAACCGAGCAACTCGCACGAACAAGCGTAGGTGTCGATTCTTATCCCGTCGACCGTAAGTTCCAGGCCGCCGTAACTGATTTTGGCCTCGTGGGGCCAGATTGTTTCCTCGGGGGCGTACGATGACTCGCCGTAGCCGGCGTAAACGAGAAACACCTGGTCGGCCTCGCCGTCGTTGTTCCAGTCGTACCGCGAAAAGTCCAGCCCTGGATTTTGCTCATGGGCGAGCTTCACGGCCTCAACCGCCATTTCGTAGGGGTTGCAGTCGTGGCCGTACGCGCCGGGCGCGCCGTAGTAGGCCTCGTTGTGCGAAAGCGTCACCGGGCCGACCACGTCGAACGTCACATCGAACTGCCCGTACGACTGCGCCAGAAAATAGTCGTGCACCGACCCGCTGTTTCCGTTGTCGGCGTAGCCCTCCTCGTTCATTTGGCGGTCTATCGTGTGGCGGATGTTGGGGATGGTGAACTTCACGTCCTGAAAATTGACCAGCACCACAAGTCCTCGCTGCCGCCCCGAGATGTTCAGCTGCTGCTGCCCGTCGGGACAGGCCGCGGCCGTGGCGGCACGGGCGTTCATGGTGTTGCCCACGGTTGCGCTTCGCCCTTTCACGCATTGCATATAATAGGTACGCATCGCCTCGTCAGTGGGGCGGCACGACAGGGCGAACCGAGCCTCATCGTCGCTTCGTTCGCCGACGTTGCGGGCCGTGCGCCCCGTGCTTTTGAAACCGTCCGAGCCGAGCGTGGCGTAGCAGTAAAGCCCCGACTCGCTCCGTGCCACGGGCGTGCCGTCGGGCGTGGACAGGTAGTGCAGATGCTCGTCGCCGCGCAGCACGAGGGTGAGCGGCGTGCCGTCGGGTTGCAGTACAGTGCGCGCCGTGCGCTTGGCCGGCACGGCAAGGGCGGACAGCGTCGCCGCAAGCAGCAGGACGAGGATGGACAGTCGTTTCAGCATGAGAAAGGGAACAGTGTGTGCAGACGGCGGCAAACAGTTTAGTGCGCGTTTGCCGCCGCCTTGCAAATTTACTCGTTGCTAAAGGATTGTGAAACAATTCCCCCGATTTTCGTCCCCCACGCCCCGAAAAACTCTCCACGCCCCCGAAGAAAGTCGCCGTACACCGCACGGGCGACGCACGTCACACGTACGCCTCACACACGTCACCCGTACGAGTGACGCACGTGGCCCGTACGGCGTACGGCAATTTTCCCCGTCCCAGCGGAATTTACGTGGGAGGTTTGGGGAACTTGTGTTTTGCTCCGCCGCCACAATCCCCAAGCACGCCAAAGCCGCCCAAACGAAAGAAACGACAAGTTTACTTGTCAAGTTGAAAGAAAAAGGTACTTTTGCCGTATCCGCCATGCCGGGCGGACGAAATGCGCGGGTGGCGCGGCACCGTTTTTTTTCCGATGGCTCGCAAACCGTACGCCGTCCCCGTGCCGCCCTAATAAATGAAACAACACAACCATCAAGAAATATGAGTTTGAAAATCGTTGTACTTGCCAAACAAGTACCTGATACCCGCAACGTGGGGAAAGACGCCATGACCCCCGAGGGCACAGTCAACCGTGCCGCCTTGCCGGCCATCTTCAACCCCGAGGACCTCAACGCGCTCGAACAAGCCCTGCGCCTCAAGGAACAGCACCCCGGGACAACCGTTCACATTCTGACCATGGGGCCTCCGCGCGCCACTGACGTGATTCGCGAGGGACTTTACCGCGGCGCCGACGGCGGCTACCTGCTTACCGACCGCGCCTTTGCCGGCGCCGACACGCTGGCCACGAGCTATGCCCTGTCGCAGGCCATACGAAAGATAGGCACGCCCGACATTGTGATTGGCGGCCGCCAGGCCATCGACGGCGACACGGCACAGGTGGGCCCGCAGGTAGCTCAGAAGCTCGACCTCAACCAAGTGACCTACGTGACGAGCGTAGACGAGGTGAAGGACGGCAAGGTAGTTGTGACGCGCCACATTGACGGCGGCATGGAGCGGGTGGAAGCCCCCATGCCCATCCTGCTCACGGTGAACGGCAACGCGGCGCCCTGCCGCCCGCGCAACGCCAAGCTGGTGATGAAGTACAAGCGCGCCTCCGCCCCCATGGAACGTCCCGCCGAGGGACTGCCCCACGCAGAGGAGTACGAAAAGAAACCCTTCCTGACCATTCCGCAATGGAGCGTGACCGACGTGGAGGGCGACCTCGAACAATGCGGCCTGGCCGGCTCGCCCACAAAGGTGAAAGCCGTGCAGAACATCGTGTTCAAGGCCAAGGAGAGCAAGCGGCTTACGGGCTCAGACGCCGACGTGGAGGGCTTGGTGAAAGAATTGTTGGACAGCCACACTATAGGATAATACTACTATGAACAACGTATTCGTTTATTGCGAAATAGATAAGACAACGGTAGAGGAAGTATCCTTAGAACTCCTCACCAAAGGCCGCAAGCTCGCCAACGAGCTCGGCGTGCAGCTCGAAGCCATCGCGGCAGGAACGGGCATCAAGGGACAAGTGGAGAAACAAATCCTTTCCTACGGCGTGGACAAGCTCCACGTGTTCGACGCCGAAGGACTTTACCCCTACACCTCGAAGCCCCACACGAGCATCCTCGTGAACCTTTTCAAACAAGAGAAGCCGCAAATCTGCCTGATGGGCGCCACGGTGATAGGCCGCGACCTGGGACCGCGCGTGTCGTCGTCGCTCACCAGCGGACTCACCGCCGACTGCACCGCACTCGAGATTGGCGACTACGACGACAAGAAGAACAAGAAGCACTACGACAACCTGCTCTACCAGATACGTCCCGCTTTCGGCGGCAACATCGTGGCCACCATCGTCAACCCCGACCACCGTCCCCAAATGGCTACGGTTCGCTCCGGCGTGATGAAAGCCGAAAAGGTGAGCGACGACTACAAGGGCGAAGTCATCTACGAAGACGTGGCGAAGTTCGTACCCGAAACAGACTACGTAGTGAAGGTGCTTGAACGCCACGTGGAAAAGGCCAAGAACAACCTCAAGGGCGCGCCCATCATCGTGGCCGGCGGCTACGGCGTGGGCAGCAAGGAGGGCTTCGACCTGCTGCGCAAGTTGGCCCACGAACTCCACGGCGAGGTGGGCGCAAGCCGCGCCGCCGTCGACGCGGGCTACTGCGAACACGACCTTCAGATTGGCCAGACCGGCGTGACGGTGCGCCCCAAGGTATACATTGCCTGCGGCATCAGCGGCGCCATTCAGCACGTGGCGGGCATGAAGGAGAGCGGCATCGTCATCTCCATTAACACCGACCCCGAAGCGCCGATCAACCAGATTGCCGACTACATCATCACCGGTTCGGTGGAGGAAGTCGTGCCGAAACTCATCAAGTACTACAAGAGCAACAGCAAATAAGCAGACACAACAATGGCAAACAACTATACTGACCACGCAGAACTGCGCTTTGAGCTGAACCATCCGCTCATGAAGCGCATCGTGGAACTCAAGGAACGCAACTTCCGCGACAAAGAAGAGTACGACGACGCACCGCTCGATTTCGAGGATGCCATGGACAACTACGACCGCGTGCTCGACATCACCGGCGAACTGGCCGGCACCACCATCGCCGACAACGCCGAGGGTGTCGACGTGGAAGGACCGCACCACGAGGGCAACCGCGTGCGCTACGCCAGCGGAACGGTCGAAAACCTCGACGCAATGGTCAAGGCCGGCCTGAACGGCATGACTATGCCCCGCCGATTCGGCGGCCTGAACTTCCCCATCACGCCCTACACCATGTGCGCCGAACTCGTGGCCGCCAGCGACGCCGGCTTCGGAAACATCTGGAGCTTGCAGGACTGCATCGAAACGCTCTATGAATTTGGCACGGAGGACCAGCACAGCCGCTTCATTCCGCGCATCTGCAAGGGCGAGACCATGTCGATGGACCTCACCGAACCCGATGCCGGCTCTGACCTGCAGCACGTGATGCTCAAAGCCACCTACTCCGAAGAGGAGGGCTGCTGGCTGCTCAACGGCGTGAAACGCTTCATCACCAACGGCGACGCCGACCTGCACCTTGTGCTTGCCCGTTCGGAGGAAGGCACTACCGACGGCCGCGGTCTGTCAATGTTTATCTACGACAAGAACTCGGGCGGCGTAAACGTGCGCCGCATTGAGAACAAGCTCGGCATACACGGAAGTCCCACGTGCGAACTCGTTTACAAGAACGCGCACGCCGAACTTTGCGGCGACCGCAAGCTGGGTCTTATCAAGTACGTGATGGCGCTGATGAACGGCGCGCGCCTGGGCATTGCCGCACAGAGCGTGGGCATTTCGCAAGCCGCCTACAACGAAGGGCTGGCTTACGCCCGCGACCGCGAGCAATTCGGCAAGGCCATCATCAACTTCCCCGCCGTCTACGACATGCTGGCACTCATCAAGGCCAAGCTCGATGCCGGCCGCGCCCTGCTCTACCAGTGCTCGCGCTACGTGGACATCTACAAGGCTCTCGACGACATTGCCCGCGAGCGCAAGCTTACGCCCGAGGAACGTCAGGAGCAGAAGAAGTACGCCAAGCTGGCCGACTCGCTCACTCCCCTTGCCAAGGGAATGAACTCAGAATACTGCAACCAAAACACCTACGACGCGCTGCAAATCCACGGCGGCTCGGGTTTTATGATGGAATACCCCATACAGCGTTACACGCGCGATGCCCGCATCACGAGCATCTACGAGGGCACAACCCAGCTGCAAGTGGTAGCTGCCATCCGCTACGTGACGAACGGCTCGTACCTGGCACAGATGCGCGAGTTCGAAACCGCAGAAGTAGCCGACGCATTGAAGCCCATCCAGGCCCGCGCCAAGGCAATGGCCGACAAGTTTGAAGAGGCGGTGAACCACGTGAAGGAAGCCGGCGACCAAGCGTTCCACGACCTTTGCGCCCGTCACCTCATGGAGATGGCCGGCGACGTGATTATGCTCCACCTGCTCCTGCACAACGCCACCGAGAGCGAGGAACTCTTCGGCAAGAGCGTCCGCGTATACGCCAACTTCGTGGAAGCCGAAATAGCCAAGCATCACACGTTCGTGATGAACCTCACCCCCGCCGACGTACCCACCTACGTGGCAGAGTAAGGTTGGCGTATAATATACCGATAGGGGCGTTTGAAATGCGAATAATATCGGTGCAAAATTGCCGTGAAAATGTCCACAAACCGCGGCCTGTAAGGTAGGGTGTTCAAAATCCCATTTTTTCCTGCAAGATCTTGCCCGCAAACCGCGGCCTGAAAGGCCAGCTCTCGATAGCCCAGGGCAGAGTGGCGGCGCATTGCGGCGACACGTCACCCTGGGTTTCCCGTTGGGGGACGTTGCCGCCTTGAAAAGGCAGCTCTCTTGATACCGGGCAACGCCCGGGTTCTCGGGCTAATCAGCGGAATTTGAGCAATGTGGCTTTGCGGGGCGTTGCCCCTTTATAAGGGAGCTGCCCCGTCAGGGCGCAAACGAATGTGTCCGGGCGAGTACCCAGGGTGACGGCACTTTGTGCCTCTGCCCTGGGCTATGGGGAGCTGCCCC
>CAVGTD010000072.1:0-9064 GCA_963632215.1 Clostridiales bacterium | reverse complement strand
GTTGAGCAAGGCTGCTTGCCCCATTCCCCCGTGGCGTGGATGTGCAGGTAGCGGCTGCGCAGGTCCCATCGCTCGCCGAGCAGCAGGTTGCGGAAGAAGCGCACGAGGTAGAGCGGCGTGTAGTCGATGCCCTGCTTCACGTTGCGGTAGTTGGCCCGTACGAGGGCGTTGCGGAAGTACCAGGAATGGAGGGCGAAAATGCGGCGGTGCAGCGATGCGTATGCGTTGGTGTTGAAGGCGAACGTCCGCGACCACAATATGCGGGCAATGTTGGCCGAGACCTTGTCGGCTTCCTCTTCTTCCGCCTCCTTTGGCGTACGGGCCGTCTTGCTCTGGTAGTACGAGTGGATGAGGCGGTGGCTCTCTTCGAGCGTTATTTCGCCTTCGATGTTGCGCCCCGCCACTTCGAGAAGGTACTCCGAGGGGCGCAAACCGTCCACGGCCTGCAGGCCGATGGCCGTCTGCCAGTTGGCTGCGCTCTCCCGTTTTGACGGCTCGCCCTGCCTGAGGTATTCATCGAACGACGCTATATAGTCTTTCTCGTTGCCCATTCTTGTATTGGCTTATTGCATCTTTCCCGTAACGATCTCGTTTTTCAGGAAATCGTACACGTAGCGTGGGCTTTGATAGTAGAGCCCCGCGTTGTCGTTCAGCATTTTTTGATAAGTATCAGAGTTGACGACTGTACCAATCGCCTCGCTCATCGTGCGCGCTTTTCCGTCTTCTGTAAGCAGTATGGCGAGCTTTGCCACCATGTCGTTTTTCATGAGTTCCTTTTCGTCAATCATTGTTTACTCGCTTTAATAGTGACAAAGCTTTCTCTGTTCCGAAGAAATACTGCATGGTTATGCCTTTCATGTATTTCAGTTTGTTGACAAGCGTATGCAGGTCTATCAGCTCGTTCTCGTATTTCCAAAGCTGCACCCCCACACGGTCGTCTGCTATTGGCCCGATAACAATGTCGTAGGCATGGGCTGATTGCCCTGACTGGTTGTTGCGGTTTGCCAAGATGAACTCTGCCCACTGTTCGCTGTAATCGTCAAAGCGGAGCAGTCGTAAGGAGTTCATCGCCTCTTCGTCGACATCAAACTCCATAACAATCGGTGAGCCTTGCTGCTGCTCAACCTTGATATGAGCCATATTGAGTGCTTGCTCGTAGTCGGGCGAAAGATAAAAGCCTTTTCCAAAGTCCTTGTTAGGTTTAGACTTCCGCAGGTCTATTGTTTCAAACGCCTGATTGGTGCCGTGGTAAAGTTTCATTGTATGCCTCCTCCCATTTTGCCGCAATATTTAGTCATGTCGTCAACTACTGACGTGAACGACTGCGTGTGCAGGTAGTCGTAGTGACGTTCCACAAAGTCGATGCCTTTGTAGCGAAACAGATAGTTGAACGCCTGTTTGAGTGTCAGACCGTGACGCTTCCCGAACTCGTAGAGGAAAACCGTCGTCCATTCTATTTTGTCTTTTATGCTGTAGTTCATGGCCGTTGCGGAGAGTCGTTAGTGTCTCCAGCTACAAAGGTAACGTTTTTGCGCTATTGCCGCCCCCTGCCGGCTGAAACGGCAAGTCCGGGCCCTGCTCTTTTCGGCAAGGCCCGGACTTGGGCATTTTTGTATGGGCGGGGCTTACGCCTCCACCTTTTGGTAGTAGCGGCGGTTTGCCTCCTTTTGGCGGTCGAGCGAGAAGTTCGACACCCTTTTGAGGTAGCCTATGATGCGCGTCAGGTAGTCGAGGTTGGTGCTTCCGCACTTGGGGCATTTGTGCAGGTGGTGCTTGTCGATGTTGCCGCAGTCGTTGCAGAGCGTGTTGGGGATGTTGAACGTGAAGTAGTTGCATCCCTCCTTGGCCGCCACGCGGAGCAGCTGGCGGTACTGGGGCGCGCTGAGGTGCTCGTCGAGGTTCATGTGGAGCGCGGAGCCGCCCGTGAGGTGCTCGATGAAGCGGCGGCCGTGCAGGCGGAACTTCTCGATGATGTCCGTGTTGGGGTCCTCCACCACGTAGAAGTAGGAGTTATAGCAGTCGCGCGGCACGTAGTAGCCCGCCTCGCGGTCCCAGCGGGCGTGTTTTACGCCCACGTTCTCGGCGGGAATCATTTCGCAGTTGAACATCACGTCCTTCGAGCGGTACTGGCGGTTGTATCCCTCCACAAGGCCGAGGATGTTGCCCACAAACTCCTCATACTCCTTGTTGTCGCTGATGGTGATGCCGAGGCTTTCGGCCGCCTCGACCATGCCGTTCACGCCGATGGTGAGGTACTGGCGCTTGATGTTGATGTATCCGGCGTCGAAGAGCGGGAGCATGCCCTTGTCCATGAGGTGCTTAAGGTTGGCGTTGTAGGCGAGCTGCACCTTGTGCATAAGGTCGATGATGTCGTCGAGGTATTCCACGTAGGAGCGTCCCTCGCGCGTGGCCTGCTGCACGCAGCGGTTAAGGTTGACTGTCAGCACCGACTTCGAACCCGTGCTGACGCCGCCGGCGCCCAGCGTGTAGCTGAAGCCGTTGTCCTGAATCTCGTTGCGCAGACGGCAGCACGAGGCCAGCGAGTCGGCGTTGTCGCTCATGTAGGTGAAGAAGCTGTGGCCCTCGGCGTACATCTCGGCCGTGAAGTCGCCGTATTCCTTGTCTACCACGTCGCCGTCCTTCGATAGCAGTGCCATCGTCTCCACGGGGAACGTCAGCACGGCCTTTGTGCGCTCCTGGTTGAACCACTTCATGAAGCGGCGCTGCAGCCAGTCGAGCGCGGGCCACGAGGGGCGCGAGCCGTCGGGGAAGCGGAACTCGCCGAAGATACTCTCGAAGTAGTACTTGTCGTAGTAGGATATGTTCCAGAACACCGACTGGAAGTTCCTTGCGCCCGTGGGCTGGTTGATGGAGTAGACAATCTGCTCGAAGCAGTCGGTAATCACCTTGTCGATGGTGCGCTGGCGGGTGGAGAGGTCCACCACCTTGTCGGCCTTCTGATAGTAGTCGACACCGTACTCCTGTTCAAGGAAGTGGCTCATGTACATCAGGAACTCCGGCGTGGCGCATGCGCCCGAGAGCATGGAACTGACGATGAACACCATGTTGACAAAGCCGCCGCAGAAGCTTTTCAGGTTGCTCGGCGCGGTGGAGTTGCCGCCGATGTCCTTTGTGCCGTTGAGCAGCCAGGGGTACATCGTGATCGAGGCGCAGTAGTTGGCGAGCGACGTTTCGTCGTTCTTGTAGATGAAGTGGTTTTTGAGCAGGTAGATGTAGCGGTCGGCCAGTTCCTTGCCGTACATCTCCTTGATGCGGTCGCAGAGCAGGCGGCGGTTCAGGCGGATGAAGCCCTGTTTAGGCAGTTCGCCGATGAGCGTGGCGATGTTCTTGTTCTCCACGTTGGCGTTCGAGTCGTACTTCGAGCCGGTGGCGGGGTTGGCCGAGTTGCAGTAGTTGATGAGGAAGCGCAGCTTGTCGGCCGTTTCGCGGTCGTCCTCGTGGCGCTTGCGGTAGAGCATGAAGGCCTTGGCCACTTCGTAGTGCTTTTCGGCCATGAGGGCAACTTCCACCTGGTTCTGCACGTCCTCCACGCTCATGCCGTTGCAGAAGCGCAGACGCTGCATGATGCGGTTGAGCTGTTCGGCGTCGACGGCCTTGCTGCGCGATTGGAACGCCTTGATGATTGCGGACTTTATTTTGTCGATGCTGAGCGGCTCTGTGGTGCCGTTGCGTTTGGTGATGATGAAGTTGTCAGTACACATTGTTTTTGGGCTGTATTTTTGGAGGTGTCGTATGGCGTTTTCGTGCCTCGTTGTCGGGGTGGAAGTTGTCCGTTTTGGAAAACTTTTCCTCCTCGCTGCCTTAAAAAGTTGTCCGTTTCAGGAGGGGCTTAGGGGGCAAGCATTCCTTGCGCACCTCGCTTGCCGAAATGCGCAGAACGGCGGCATAAAAACTGCGGTAAACTAAAATTTCATGATATTCGGGGCAACTCCTTACGCAGGTGTAAACGTGTGATAATCAATATTTTGCGCAGTGCTGCCCAGCCTTGTGGGCTGTATGTGAGGGCTGCGGCGCAGCCCTGGCTGGCGGTGAGGCAGGGAGCGTCGTTTCCTGCTTCAACCGAGGGCAAAAGTACGGCAAACTTTCAGAGTTGGCAAGAAAAGAAATGAGATTTTTCGGAAAACTTTCGGACAACTTTCGTCCGAGAAAGTTGTCCGTTTCTCGCTTTACTTTACGTGCCCTTTGTTTATGTGTTGAGAACCAAACGGAAAGCGCGTTTAGGCTCCCCGGCAGGGACAAAAACAGCCCGTCGTCGGGACCTGTTCCCCGTCCTCGCCCCCCGGCCGCCGATGGGTCTTGAATGGGCTGACATCGCCCCGTATTGGTTCTCGGTGTCCCCGTTCAAGTTGCCGTACACCGTACGGGCTACGCGTGTCGCCCGTGCGCCCCACACGTGTCACCCGTACGACCGACGTGCGTAGCCCGTACGGCCGACGACACTTTCCCGGGGCTTAGTTCCTGAAACCCCGAAGGCACTGAAACCAGCCCAAACTCACAAATTTTTTAGGCGTTAGTAAACATTAACCATCTCCGGGGGTAAAAACTTCGAATGCGTACATTTCCTTGTGCACTACACCGCAGCCGACCGCAGCACTGACCATCGCGGCACGTTGCTCTATGCGTCCGACAGTAAGCTGGATTCGTATAACGCCACGAAAGACGGGCTGAACAACTGGAACATAGCCGAGGCTACAAGCCTCGACGTTACCGTAGGCTCTACGGGCTACGCCTCGCTCAACCTGCCCTTCGCCGTCACCATCCCAAGCGGCGTGAACGCCTATACGGGCGCGGTCAACTCCGAAAAGAGCGTGATGACGCTCACCGCCCTTAGCGGCACGATTCCCGCCGGTACGCCCGTCATTCTCACCGCCGCTGCCGGCACGTACACGTTCCCGATAGACTACGACGACACTTCCGCCGCCCCCACCAACGATCTCAGTGGTACGCTCGCTCCTGCCGACGTGGCCAGCACTGCCACGGCCTACACTCTGCGCAACAGCGCGAGCCTGGGCGTGGGACTGTACAAGGTGACCGACGCGTCGGACCGCACCATCCCGGCCAACAAAGCCTACTACGGCTCGCTCAGCGGCGACGCAGCCGCCCCCATGCTGACGTTCGCCTTTGACGGTGACGGTACAACGGGCATACGCACGGCCGCCTCGCAGGATGCGGCCAACGGCACGTACTACGACCTGCAGGGTCGCCGTGCGCTTTTCCCCTCGCACGGCGTTTACGTCAACAGCCGGGGCGAAAAGGTATTTATCAAGTAGTCAGAAACACCCCACAACAACGATAAAGCAATGAAAAAGACATACATATCCCCCGCATCGGCAGCGCTTCGCTTTGAGCCGGAAGCCCATTTGCTGCAAGCCTCGGGCGAGAACAATTCCCTGAACGTGGGCGAAGCGTCCGATACTGGCGGAGCTTCCGAAACCCTCTCCGATCAGCGTATTTGGAGCAACGAGGGCAGCCCCATTTGGGACAACGAATAGCAAGCCCGAGGAAACGAAAAGGCTGAAAGGCGTGCCACGCATGGGCAAACCTTTCAGCCTTTGTTGTATGCGCTTGGGCGGTTAGAGCCCGAAGGTGCGCCTTTTCCATTCCGACCACGGCACAGTGTAGCCGTTCTTGGCGTTGTCCTCGGCGTAGTCGTGGAGGAGCGGCACAAGGTAGCTCGTCTCGGTGAAGAGCTGCACGCGCCACGGTTCTTCCCAGGGCATTGTGCCTTGGTAGTAGAGGCTTGTGCCGCCAATCATGCACTGGCGGTAGAGGATGTCCTTGACGGGTACGCCAGGGTTGCGCAGCATATCGAAGAACGACATCCAGAGCGTGGTGCGGCCGTTGCCCGCCAGGCAGTGGAAGTGTACCCACGCCTCCTTGGGCAGCGAGCGGTATATCTCGATGAAGCGGTCGATGGTGGCATCGTTGGGGAACGCGTGGTCGAGGGCTGTGATCCGTTTGTAGTTCCAGCCCTCGCGCTGCACAATCTCGCTCTCGGTCCATGCGCTGTCGGGGTTGACGGTGAGGTACACCGTGTCGGTCATCATGTACTTGTCGGCCGCGCGTATGGTGCCGGCCGTGATGGTCTGGCCGCGCAGGGAGTGGATGAGCTGCTCCTCGTCGCTAATAATCTGTTCGGCGCTTTTGCCGATGTTGCTCCAATTGATGTAGCCGTACCACGACAGGTGCGTGCCGTTGACAAAGCCGTGCGACTCCTGGCGAATGTCAATCACGTAGCGGGGCGCGTCGCCCGCCACCGATTTTACCCAGTCGGTCAGTGCCTGCAGCTGCTTGTAGGAGAAACTGCTGCTGCCCGATATGCGGAGGCTGTCGAGCCCTTGGCGGGTGGGGCGGTAGGTGGTGTCGGGCAGGTAGCTTTTGGAGCCAGTGTTGACGAAGTCGCCCTGACACCAGCGGAACTTGTAGGGCAAACCGCCCCACGACGAAGGCGCTTCGGTGCGCCACTGCTTGGCCTGGTAGCCCTTGCGCCCGGTCTCGTCGAGGCTCTCGCGTTCGTTGGACTTGTTGAGGTACTGGTAGACCACGGCATCGTACTGCCGCTTGGGGACGGTGTCGGTGCTGGCGGCTATGTTGTCGTCGCTCGAACACGCCGTGCTGACCGCGCTGCCGCACAGCAGCAGGGCGGCGAAGATCAGGCCGTGCCTGATGAGTTTTGTTGCTGTCATAGGGTTCTGTGGATTTTGGTCGGGGAGAAAAACGAGGAAGCCTCTCCTTGCCGTTGACGGTTGTCTGCAAGGGGAGGCTCCTTTTGTGGGTTGCCGGCGCGTTGGCTTTAGGTCCGCTGATGTGGACTGGACGGTTGGTATCAGTCCGTGCGGGCGGCACGCCGTTGCGCTGAGCGGCTTTTTACTTCAAGTTGGGATTGATGTCGCCCCACTTTTCAACGGCGGGCACGATGCCAAGCTCTACGATTTCGTCGCGCATCTTGCAAAGGTGTTCGTAGCTCTTGGCAAGCGAAGCGAGTTCTTCGGGAGTGCCGGTGGGTTCGGTGAAGTGAACGCCCGTCTTGTCGATAGTGGTGGGCATAGCCATCATCACGTTCTTGAAACCGAGCTTGTCGTTGTTCACGTAGCAACCTGCGGGCAGAGTGAACTTCTCGCCGCCCATAGCAGCCTCGATCATCTTCACGGCGTTGTAGGCAGGGCTCTGGAAGGAGCTGCGGCCGCGGAGCTTGATGATGTTTGAACCGCCCTGAACGGTGTGGTGCTTGATTTCTTCCCAACGCTCAGCGGAAAGACCCATTTCGGCGAGGGGCTTGCCGTCTACCTTCACCTGAGAAGCGAATACGGCCATCTGTTCGCCGTGGCCGCCGTAGGTGTGCGCGCCGGTCACCTTGTCCTGCTGCACGCCGAACTCGAGGGCGAGAGCCTGCTGCAGACGAGTGGAGTCGAGAGCGGCGAGAGAGGTGAGCTGGTTGGGCTTGAGGCCAGAGTGGATGAGGGCAGTGAGAGCCGTTACGTCGGCGGGGTTGAAGATAACCACCACGTGCTCCACCTCGGGGCAGTACTTCTTGATGTTGTCGCCAAATTCGGCGGCAATCTTGCAGTTGCCCTTGAGAAGGTCTTCGCGGGTCATGCCGTCCTTACGGGGCGCGCCGCCGGAAGAGATGATGTATTTGGCACCGGTGAATGCTTCAGCGGGGTCAACCGTGTAGGTTACGTTTGCGCCGGGGAATGCGCACTGCTGAATTTCGTCGAACACGCCGTGTACGCCCGGTTCGAAGATGTCGTAGAGACAGATGTTGGGGGTGAGGCCGAGCATAAGTGCGCTCTGTACCATGTTAGAACCAATCATGCCGCCTGCGCCGACAATGACAAGTTTGTCGTTAGTTAAAAATGCCATAACAATAGTTTTGCTATAAAATTGTGTGTATGTGTTTCGTTGTTCTCTGAAAGGCGCGCGCTTACTTCGCCTCGAAGGCGAACTGTTCGAGTTTGAGCGTTCCGCAAGCCTCGATTACGCCCACGTACTGCTTGAAGTGGGGGGCGGCCATGTGCTTCTGGAGCGAGGCTTCGTCCTGCCACGTTTCGCAAATCATGAACACGTCGGGGCGTGTGGCGCTCTCGAACGCGTCGTAGGCCACGTTGCCCTCGTCCTTGCGCGACGCGGCGGTCAGGGCGATGGCGGCTTCGAGGGCCTCGGCGTATTTGCCCTCGTTGGCCTGGAAAAAGCAGTTCAATCTGATCATCGTTCTTATGTAAGTTGTGTTGGAGATGCGCTTAGAACATATAGGCCACCTGCACCTGGAAGGTGTTGGTCTTGTACTTCAGCTCGTAGTCCTGGCTTGTGCCGTTGTACTTGTCGCCGATGATGGCCTTGCCGGCCTTGCCGAGCGCAAAGTTGTAGCCAACGCCCACTTCGAGGTGGCTGAGAAGACGAACGCCCGCGCCGATGTTCCACGTGGTGTTCATGTTCTCCTTGCTGAAGTTGGTGCCAGAGCCGAGGTTCTTCCACTTCATGTTTTGCAGGGCGAAGCCGAACTGCGGACCTGTGCTGACGTAAACGCTTGCCTTGCTGCCAAGGCCGATGCTGTAACGTACGTTGATGGGGATTTCGAGGGTGCGGTACTTCTCCGTGACGGACTGGTTGGGGGCTACGCCGTTTACGTCGTTCTGCAAGTTGGTCGCGTCGTCGCTCGTGATGTTGAGGCTGCGCTGCGAGAACTCGAGGGCAGCGTCCACGCCGATGCCCAGCGCAGTGTTGAACGCCACTTTTGGGCCGATGTACCAGCCGGCGCGGTTGTCGGATGAGAAGTTTTCCTTAGCTGAACCGGAATATTTGAGCTTAGTGAGGTTCAGGCCGCCCACGATGCCGTAGCTGAACGACTGCGCCTGAGCCGTGCCCCATGCCATGCCGAGCATGAGAGCCAAAAGTACTGAGATTTTCTTCATAGGTATATGTGTTGCTGCATTTGGCAGGGCGTTTCCGCCGCCGCTGCGGCTCTGCCCTGATTGCAAGGCAAAATTAAAAAAACTTTGTGGAAATAGCCCGTTCCCTTTTCTTTTTGTGCTTTTGCGCTTTG
>CAVGTD010000071.1:0-9439 GCA_963632215.1 Clostridiales bacterium | reverse complement strand
ACAGTAAGCCCGTCGCGTTCGGGCAGGATGAGCTGTTCTACTCGCGGGTCGGCAGCTACGAGGTCGTTGAAGCGGCGTATACCAGCAGTCTGCGGGTCGTTGTCGTAAGCCGGGTCGGTCACGTGTCCGTCCCAGAGCGTGTTGTCGGCGAGCAACACCGTGCCGCTGTGCGTGTAGGGCATGAGCAGCTCGTAGTATTCTGTGTACTCGCGCTTGTTAGCGTCGATGAAGGCGGCGTCGATGCGGAGATTCATCGGCGGCAGCAGTTCGAACACGTTGCCCACGTGCATCTCTACCCGTGCCTTGTAGGGGGCGTTTTCAAGCCAGGGGCGGGTAAACACTTCCTGCTCGTCGTTTATCTCGAACGTCACCACCTTGCCGCCCTCGTCCATGCCCGATGCCATGGCCAGAGCCGAGTAGCCCGAGTATGTGCCGATCTCCACCACCGTCCGGGGGCGTATCATTTGCATGAGCGTGCGAAGCAATTGGCCTTGCAGATGTCCCGAGGCCATGCGTGGGCGCAGCAGGTGGAGGTTCGTGGCGCGGTAGAGCCGTTGCAGGTAAGCGTCGGGCGGCGTGGTGTGGGCGAGGATGTATTCTTCCATAAGTGTGGGTGTAAACGGGAAATGAAAGGAGGGCTGGCAAGTGGCGGCTTGTGACCGCGCGGCTTGCCAGCCCCCCTTGTGTGCAGATTTGCGCCGCGGCGCAATAGATTAGTTGGGGATGGTTTCCTCTCCTTCGCTCTGGAAGAGGTTCTTCACGATGTTCATCTCCATGAACGACGTGCTTTGCTCCTTGCGCTGCGAGCCGAGGTAGCAGATGCGGTCTTCGGGACGGAGCATATTGTCGGAGAGCAGTTTGCGCAGGGCGGCGAGCAGGAACTCGTGTCCGTAGCTTTTCATCGGCATGTAGATAGCGTAAACGCCGTATTGCAGGGCAAGGTGGCGCACTGTCTTGGCTTTGTAGCAGATGGCGAGGATGGTGCTTTCGCCGCGGAACGACGACACGTAGCGTGCCGTGCGGCCCGTGTAGGAGTCCATGATGATGGCGCGGAGCTTCATGCGCTTCGTGGCCATCACGGCTTCTTTCGAGAAGAACTCCGTCACGTCGGGCGTTTCGGAGAGGGGGATGTCCACGTCGCCAAACTCCTGGAACGTGTCGCGCTCAGCCTGCCAAGCCACGGTGGCCATGGTCTTCACCGCCTCTTCGGGATAGTCGCCGTAGGCTGTCTCGCCCGAGAGCATCAGAGCGTCGGCGCGCGAGTATACGGCGTTGGCGATGTCCGTTACCTCCGTGCGTGTGGGGCGCGGGTTGTGAATCATGCTTTGCAGCATCTGCGTGGCCACAATCACGGGCTTGTGGGCGCGGATGGCTTTGTCCACGAGGCGGCGCTGGATGCCGGGGATGAACTCCTGCGGCACTTCGATGCCGAGGTCGCCGCGCGCCACCATGATGCCGTCGGCGGCTTCGAGTATTTCGTCGATGTTGTCAACGCCCTCTTGGTTCTCAATCTTGGCGATGATGCGGATGTCGCTGTCGTGCGCGTCGAGAATGCGGCGTATTTCGTAGATGTCCTCCTTCGAGCGTACGAAGCTGTGGGCTATGAAAGCCACGTCGTAGTCGATGGCGAACTCAATGTTGCGCTTGTCTTTTTCGGTAAGGGCGGGCAGGTTGATGCGAACGCCCGGCACGTTTACGCTCTTGCGCGAACCGAGCGTGGCGTCGTTTTCCACGTGGCAGATGAGCTGGTCGGCCTCTTTGTGGTCAACTCGCAGACCAAGGTCGCCGTCGTCGATGAGGATTTGCGCCCCTTCGCTCAGGTCGCCCACGAAGCCCGGGTACGACACGGCAATCACCTCGCGTGTGGTGCGGCGGTCGGGGTCGCCCACAATAGTTACGATGTCGCCTTTGTGGTACTCTATGGGTTGGTCAGTGGTTGTGGTGCGCACCTCGGGTCCTTTGGTGTCGACGAGGATGGCGAGGTGGCTCGACACTTCGCGCACGTTGTCGATGACGCGCTTCATGCCGGTGGCATCCTGGTGGGCCGTGTTGAGGCGTACCACGTTCATGCCGGCGTCGTAGAGACGCTGGATGAGTCCTACGTCGCAACGCATATCGGAGATGGTTGCTACAATCTTGGTCTTCTTATACATGGGGTGAGTTTAGTAAGTTTCGTCGGGGTGGGGGAGAGCCTTGCTCTCGTTGTGCGGTGTATTGTGTGCGTCAGTCTGTCAGCCTTTGGCAATGCCGTGAAGGGCTTCGAGGGCGAGGCGGTAGGAGTCGAGCCCGAAACCGCAAATCACGCCGTGGCAAGCGGCCGATATCATGGACTGGTGGCGGAAAGCCTCGCGGCGGTGCACGTTGCTGATGTGCAGCTCAATGACGGGAAAGCGGAGCGAACGTATGCAGTCGCCCAGGGCGATGCTCGTGTGGGTGTAGGCTCCGGCGTTCAGTGCCACGCCTTCAATCCCCTCGGTCTGCGCCTGTTGCAGCCGGTCGATAAGCACGCCCTCTACGTTGCTCTGGAAGTAAAGTATTTCGTCGTCGGGATAGCGGCTGCGCAGGTTATCGAGACAACTCTCCATCGTGCCAGTGCCGTAAATGCCCGGCTCGCGCTGCCCCAGGAGGTTCAGGTTCGGTCCGTTGAGGATAAGGAGTTTCATGTGCTTTCGGAAAAGGAAAAGAAAAGCTACCTTTGTCTGCTTTCCTGCTGCGGCGCGCCGTGCGTGCCGTGCGGCAAAGTGCTTATTTTGTTGCAAAATTACTATTTTTTGCTTATTGCATGAGTGGCATAGTTGATAAATATTGCGCTTACTTGGTGCTCGAAAGGGGCGTGTCGGCCAACACCAAAATGGCCTACGAGCGCGACGTGTGCAAATTCCTTGCTTTCTTGGCCGATGAGGGGATGGATTTCCTTCGTGTCGATCTCGACGTTCTGCACCGTTTCGCCGCTTCGCTCTACGACGTGGGCATCTCGCCCGTAAGCATTTCGCGCATACTTAGCGGCGTGCGCTCGTTCTACGGTTTTCTGCTCGTCGACGGCTACATTGAGAACGACCCCACCGAACTCCTCGAAATGCCCAAACGCCCCGAGAAACTCCCTACGGTGCTTTCGGTCGAGGAAGTCGATGCCATCGAAGCAGCCATCGATCTGAGCCAAGAGGAGGGGCAGCGCGACCGCGCCGTCATCGAACTGCTTTACAGTTGCGGCCTGCGCGTGTCGGAGCTTTGCGGACTGCTCATGTCTGACCTTTACCTCGCCGAGGGCTTCATACGCGTCACGGGCAAGGGCAGCAAGCAACGGCTTGTACCCATTTCGCCCAAGGCCGTGCGCGAACTCGAACTGTGGTTTGCCGACCGCTGCCACATCGACATCAAGCCCGGCGAGGAGGATTACGTCTTTGTGAGCCACCGTCGCCGCCAGCACCTATCGCGCATCACGGTGTTCCACAACCTGCAGCTCTACGCCCGGGCGGCGGGCATCACCAAGAGTATTTCGCCCCATACCCTGCGCCACACCTTTGCCACTCACTTGCTCGAGGGCGGCGCCAACCTCCGTGCCATTCAGGAGATGCTGGGGCACGAGAGCATCGGCACGACGCAGCTCTATACGCACGTGGACCGCTCGTTCCTTCGCGAACAGGTGCTGACGTGCTTGCCGCGCAACGCCCGGCGAAACTGACCCTGGTATACACCTATAATATATATAGGAGCAAAGAAAAGGCAATCCCCAACCGCACGCCTCGTGGCTTGCAGTTGGGGATTGCCTTCTCTTGTTGGCGGGCTGTGCCGTCAGTCTTCAACGCACTCGCCTTTGAGCGTGGCGGACGACGACGACGTGATGCGTACCTTCACGTACTGTCCCGGGCGATGGTCGCCGCGGTCGAACACCACCACCTTGTTCTGCTCCGTCCGTCCGAAGAGTTGCTCGCGCGAACGCTTGCTCACGCCCTCAATCAGCACTTCGTATTCCCTGCCCACGCAACGCTCGTTGCTCTCGGCACTGAGTTCGTTCTGGAGGGCGATGAGTTCTTCGAGGCGGCGCACCTTCTCCTTTTCGTCCACGTCGTCGGGCAGGTGGCGCGAGGCGTACGTGCCGGGCCGCTCGCTGTATTTGAACATAAAGGCGGAGTCGTAGCCGCACTCGCGCATCAGCGAGAGCGACTGCTGGTGGTCTTCCTCGGTCTCGGAACAGTAGCCCACGAAGATGTCGGTGCTAAGTCCGCAGTCGGGTACGATGCGACGGATGGCCGCCACGCGGTCAAGGTACCATTCGCGCGTATATTTGCGGTTCATCAGTTTCAGTATGCGGTTCGAGCCGCTCTGCACGGGCAGGTGGATGTGGCGGCACACGTTGGGTTCTTCGGCAATCACGCGGAGCGTTTCGTCGCTCATGTCCTTGGGGTGGCTCGTGCTGAAGCGTATGCGCATTCCCCGTGCCGTCTGCGCCACGGTGCGCAGCAGTTCGGGGAAGCGCAGCTCCGTGCCGTCCTCGCCCGTCCAGCAGTAGGAGTTGACGTTTTGCCCGAGCAGCGTCACCTCTTTATAGCCGCGGCTTTCCAGGTCGCGCACTTCGGTCAGGATGCTCTGCACGTCGCGCGAGCGTTCCCGGCCGCGGGTATAGGGCACAATGCAGTAGTGGCAGAAGTTGTTGCAGCCGCGCATAATGCTCACGAAGCCCGATATGCGGCTTCCGCAGTAGCGTTCGGGCACAATGTCGCGGTAGGTTTCCGTGGTGCTGAGCTCAATGTCCATGGCTTTCTGCCCCACTTCGGCTTGGGCGATGAGGTCGGGCAGCGACAGGTAAGCGTCGGGGCCTGCCACGAGGTCGGCTCCGTGTTCGTTGAGCAGCCCTTCCTTCACGCGTTCGGCCATGCAGCCCAGCACGCCGATGATGAGTTTGCGCCCCTTGCGTCGAAGGGCGTTGAGGGCTTCCAGGCGGTGGATGATTTTCTGTTCGGCGTTGTCGCGCACGGAACAGGTGTTGAGGAACACGGCGTCGGCCTGGGCAATGTCTTCGCAGGGTTCGTAGCCGGCCATTTTCATCACCGAGGCCACTACCTCGCTGTCGGCCACGTTCATTTGGCAGCCGTATGTTTCTATAAACAGGTGTTTCATGTGTTGTGTCGTTTTGCGTGCAAAGGTAGCTTAATTTGGGGGGAGAACGGGGCGCGGTCTCTCATTTTGTACGTTTTGAGGTGCACGTGACAATATGCAAGGCAAACGACATAAAAATGCACAAATCCGTGTTTTTCACCAAGGAAACGGTAATCTTTTTTCTGAAAAACGTACCTTTGCCGCAAACTTTGCGGTCAAAGCGCAGTTCTCGCTTTCCGCAAAGCGAACTTTTGTACATACGGATCACACAATAATAACATACGACATCTTTTCCACGATGAAGAAAGCATTACTCTTGTGCTTTATGGGGGCGGCGACGTTTGCCACTGCATTCTCGCAAACCGACAAGCCCACATACAAGACCTTCAAGTACGAAGACGGCGCATCGCTGCAACGCATCTCCGACAACGGTAAGTGGGGTGCCGTGTGCGGCCAGGACAACGAGGGCTACAACACCCAGATTATCATGCGCGGCGCACGTATCGTCAATCTCAGCACCACCGCTTATGTTGACCTCACCACGGGGCTTAACACCGACACAGTGAAGACCATCGCCGTCTACGACGTGACCGACGACGGCAACATCGGCGTGGGCCAGGTCAACAACCAGGCCGGCTACTACAACGTCAGCGAACAGAAGTGGCACATCCTGCCCAGCACCGGCGTCGGTGCGCAGGCCACGAGCATCACCCCCGACGGCCGCTACGCCGTGGGTATCTGCTCGCCCGACGCCAACGAGTACCACGAGGCTCCGATGCTTTGGGACTTGCAGACGGGCGACTCTATCCATCTCAACAACCTCCCCAAGCTCGACATGTCGCACTCCTACCAGGGGCAGAACCGCTTCATCGGCATTGCCGCTGACGGCAAGTACATCCTGGGCTGTATGTCGTACAGTTACCTGCCCGCTGGCAGCGTGCCCAGCACGGGCGGCGTGTGCTACTACGTGTACAACCGCGACACCGAGAGTTACAAAATGATAGGTTTCACCGAGAGCGACACCGAGGAGTGGACGCCCGCCGTCGAACACCTCTTCTACGTGAGCGAGGCTGGCATGAGCAACAACGGCCGCTACGTTACGGGTTCTTGCTACATCGTGGAGGACGCTACGGCTTCTTCGTCAAAGGAGTATTTCTGCCCGTTCAAGTATGACGTGGAGACTGGCACGTTCACCGCCTACGACGACTCTAACTCGCAGGACTATTCCGGCTATTCGGTCGACAACGACGGTGAGGTTTACGCCGCAGGCCCTGAGAGCAACCCCTACCGCAACTTCGGCGTGCGCTCGGGCAACTACTGGGTGGACTTCGCGCAGGGCGTGAAGCAGCAGTACAACTTCGACCTGCTCGACCGTCTCGGCTTCGACAACTCGGGTACGCCTATCGGCGTGAGCGACAACTCGCTCACCATCGGCGTGATTGTGGGCGACGGCGACAACTACGTCATCACGCTCCCCGAAAACTTTGCCACCACGGCCACCAAGACCAACCTGCTCAGTTCTTACACGGTTTCGCCCAAGGCTAACACGAGCTTCGCGAAGCTTACGAACCTTAAGCTTACCTTCGCACGCAGCGTGCAGGTGCTTACGCAGGCCAACGTCATCAAAGTGCTCGACGAGGACAACAACGAGGTGTGCCAGGCGTTCAGCTGCACGGTGAGCGACTCCGACCCCTATACGGTCAACATCGTGTTCCGCAACGCCAACTTCTCTGAGTCCGACGCTAACTATAAGGTGGTCATCCCCGCCAAGTGCATCAGTATCAAGGGCGACGCCACTCGCTACAACGAAGAAATTCGCATCGTCTATCAGGGTCGTGCGGCTCAGCCCGTTCAGCTCATCGAAACTTCGCCCAAGGAGAACGCTGCCATCGCCAAGCTCGATGCCAGCACAAGCCCGGCTATCTTCAACTTCGACACCAGCGTGCAGGTGGCAAGCACTTCTACGCGCGCCCAGCTCTACCAGACTGGCATCTCTACGCCCGTGGCCGAACTCCTTATGGCTGCCAACGGCGAGAAACTCTACGTTTATCCCTCTACGCAGCAGAACCTTTACAAGGATGTGGCCTACAAGGTGGTCCTCCCCGCAGGGGCTGTCACCGACATCACCGGCAACCAGACGAGTGCCAACGAGGAGCTGACGCTCAATCTGCGCGGTGCCTACGAGCGTCAAATCTCCTACGACGACAACGTGCTTTACTCCGAAAACTTCGACAACGGTCTTGGCAACGTGATGCTCTACGACGGCGACACCAACGTGCCAGACGAAACGTCGCAGGGCTACAACTTCAACTCGCCCGGCAACGCCTACGCTTGGGTTCCCGTGCGCGACGACAACGCTACCGACGGCTATTCGGCTGCCTCTACGTCGATGTATGCTACGCCGGGTACCAGCGACGACTGGCTCGTAACGCCGCAAATCAACATCATGGACAAGTTCTGCACGCTCTCGTTCAAGAGCCAGAGCTACTACAAGGGCAGCACCGACTCGCTCAAGGTGGTGGTTTGGCCCAGCAACACAATATATAGTACACTCAACGACGACGTGGTAGACCTCATGAAAGCCGAAGGCACCGTGGTCTACAACGAGCTGCAAAGTCCGGGCGCGTCGGAGGGTACTCTTGCCGGCGAATGGCGCGAAAACACCATCGACCTTTCTGAATTTGCCGGTAAGAATGTCTACATCGCCTTTGTCAACCAGAACGAGGACCAGAGTCTCGTCTTCATCGACGACATTGCGGTCAACCACAACCTTTCGTTCTACGCTTCGTTCCTCAACGAGGAGTCGGTCGTAGACCAGAAGAGCATCGACATCAAGGGCTCTATCCAAATCAACGACTCTACCGAGACGTTCACCGACGTGATGCTTACGCTCCGCGACGGCAACGGCAACGAGGTGGACAAGATCACCGAAACGGGTCTCTCGCTCAAAAACAAGGACACTTACGCTTTCGCGTTCAGCAAGCCGCTGCCTCTCACCGTGGGCCAGGTCAACAAGTACTCGGTCGACTTCAAGCTCAACGACAAGGAGAACTCCGTGTCGAAGACCGTTAGCGACCTCTACTTCAAGCCGACTAAGCGCGTCACGCTCGAAGAGTTCACCGGCATGGGCTGCACCAACTGCCCGCTCGGCATCCTCGGCATCGACAACCTGCACACGCTCTACGGCGAACTCTTCATCCCCATGGCGCTCCACTGCTACACGGGAGACCAGCTCGGCACGGGCGTGTCCAACTACGCGGCCTTCCTCAACCTCACGGCTGCTCCCTCGGGCATGATTCAGCGCGGCGACATCACCTATCCTGTTACGCAGGACAAGACAACGGCCGCCTACTCGTTCCGTCCCTCCGACAACACCACGTACAGCGTAACCTGGGCAAGCGAGGTGGAGAACCAACTCGCCACTCCGGCGCAGGCCGAAATCACCGCTACCGCTTCGCTCTCGTCTTCGCGCAGCACCATCAAGGTGCCTTGCACCGTGAAGTATGCGCTCGATGCCACCGACGTCAACCTCAAGCTCTTCGCCGTGGTACTCGAAAACAACCTTTCCGGCTATCAGTCGAATGGCTTCTCGGGCATCTCCGACCCGCTCATGGGCGACTGGGGTTCGGGCGGCAAGTACGGCATGACAAGCGTTGAACCCTACATCTTCGACCACGTGGTGCGCGGCTACTACGGCGAAACCTTCACCGGAACGCCCGACCTCTTCCCCACCGACATTACAGCCGGAAAGGACTACACCACTACGCTCAGCGTGCCTGTGCCCGATGTGGTGAGCAACCCCGAGAACACCGAGGTGGTGGTGATGCTCTTCAATGGCAACACCGACAAGCTCATCAACGCCTACAAGGCAACTACCAGTACCGCCGCCGGCATTGACAACGCCACGGCCGACGCATCAGCCGACGCTGCCGTGCTTGTCATGGCGCAAAAGGGCAACGTAATCGTCACTTCGCCCCTCCGCATGACGGCCGAAGTCCTCAGCCTCGACGGCCGCACACTGGCACGCGCCACGGGCAGCGATGCCCTGACCCTCTCCCCCAACGCCCGCGGCGTGGTCATCGTAAAGGTAGCCACCCCCAACGGCACAGTGGTCAAGAAGGTAATCCTCTAAATACCCAAGGTTAGGTTAGCGGGCATTCCGCCCGCTAACCTAACCCAACGGTAAACCATAGGCAAAACGTCCATTACGCGAGGCTGTTCTGAGTGCGAACAATCTCGGTGCAATTTTGCCACGGCAATGTCCGCAAACCTCGCCCCGAATGGTAGGGAGTTCAAAATGCGAATATTTGTGGTGTGAAATTGCCACGGCAATGTCCGCAAA
>CAVGTD010000070.1:0-9530 GCA_963632215.1 Clostridiales bacterium | reverse complement strand
CGCCCCCAAAACATAAGACACACAAATTCGTCAACCTATGAAAAAGATAATGCTAACGCTCCTTGTGCTGCTTGCCGCAGCCGGCGCACAGGCGCAGAAGTACGCGCTTGTCGACATGGAGTACATCCTTTCGAACATCCCCGCTTACGAGCGTGCCAACGAACAGCTCAACCAAACGTCGAAGTCGTGGCAGGCCGAGGTGGAGGCTCTCAACAACAAAGCCCAGACGCTCTACAAAAACTACCAGAACGAGAGCGTGTTCCTGAGCGACGCGCAGAAGAAAGAGCGCGAAAAGGCGATTGTAGACAAAGAGAAGGAGGCGGCCGACCTCAAAAAGAAATACTTCGGCCCTGAGGGCGAACTCTTCAAGAAACGACAGAGCCTCATCGAACCCATTCAGGAGGAAATCTACAACGCCGTGAAGTCCATCGCCACGTCGAGGGGCTTCCAGCTCATCCTCGACCGCGCCTCCGACACGGGCATCATCTTCGCCTCGCCCAGCATCGACATCAGCAACGAGGTGCTGAGCAAGTTGGGCTACTCCAACAAGTAACCATAGCGGGCGCAAACGTCCGCCAACCGCCAACAACACTGCGGCGCGGCTTTCAAGGTATTCCGAGAAAGCCGCGCCGCAGTTGTTTTGCGTTTGCCAAGGGAGAGCCGTCGCTACCGGCGCAGAAGGATGTAAACCACCACCGGCACGCCGATGAGGGGCGTAATGGCGGCGAGGGGGAGCGTGCCACGTTCGCCGGGGAGCTGCGAAACAATGAGGGCGAACATCGCCACGTTCGCCCCCATCACAAGAGTGACGGGCAAGAGGCGGCGGTGGTTCGCGGTACGGAGAACGAGCCGGGCAATATGAGGCACGGCAAGTCCGATAAACGAAACGGGGCCGCACAGGGCCGTGACGGCGGCGGTAAGCACGCCCGTGAGCAGTAGCAGCGCAGTGCGTGTGCGCTGCACGTTTACGCCGAGGTTGCGGGCGTAGTCCTCACCCAGCAGGAGAGCGTTGAGTTTGTTGGCAAAGAGAAAAATCAGCAAGCAAGGCAATGCCACGAGCGCAGCCATGAGAGGCACGCGGCCAAGCGTTACGCCCGAGAAGTTGCCCAAGCCCCACACCACGAACGAATGCACGCCGTCGGCCGTGGCGTAGAAACTCAGCAGCGAGATGAGAGCGGAAAGAATAAAACTCAGCATCACGCCCGCAACGAGCAGTTCAAGGTTGCCGCGGAGCATGCGGCTGCAAACAGTGAGCAGGGCAATCACCACGCACGAGCCGGCAAAGGCGCACGCCACGGTGAGCAACGTGCCTGAAAGGCTCATGCCGGCCGCCGTCCAGCCGCCGCCCACAAGCAGCAGCGACAAGGCTGCGCCAAGCGACGCTCCGCTGTTCACGCCGAGCAGCGAAGGGTCGGCCAGGGGGTTGGCAAAGAGCGTTTGCATCACAAGTCCGCTGACCGCCAACGCACTTCCTGCCAGCACGGCCGTGAGCAGCTGGGGCAAACGGGTGTCCACCACCACGAACCTCGCCATTTCGTTGCCTTCGCCGCAAAGCGCAAGCCACACCTCCCCCACGGAGAGGCGCACGCTGCCCACGCAAAGCGACAGGGCGGCAAGTACAAAGAACAAGGAAAGGGATAGTTTCATCGTGGCAATAGCCGAGGGGCGCAGTGTCAGAGCGGTTTATAATAACGAAGCCCCTTCGCGGAGCCGCTGAATATATCGGAAAAGTTCTGCAAGAGCAGTTCGGGATGGAAGGGGACGGTCTCGTAGAAAGGCTCCGCCAAGGTGTTGCAAACAAATACCTTGCGGTTTTTCCACGGGGCGAAAGCGGCGTACTGCGGACAGTCGCGCTGCATCATCGTGTAGGTGAGCGGTTGCGGCTGCCCGCACTTCACGAGCCAGATGTCGGCGTTGTGCGCCCGCTGGTAAACACTCTCCATGTTGAGGGGGATGCTTCCGCTCTCCGTACGGTCCGCCCAAAGGTAGCGTCCGCCAGCGTCGGCTATGAGCTGTCCCATGGTGCTGTTGCCCCCGGGCTGGTACCACACCGCCCCCGTCAGCAAGTCGCACATCACGGTGGGGCGTTGCCGGCCCTGGCGCTTGGCGGCGCGTTCTATAAGGTCGTTGTACTTTCTCTCAACAGAAGCAAACAGCGAGTCGGCTTCGCGCCCCTTGCCCACAAGCCGGCCGTAGAAGCGCACCCACTCCGCCCGGGCCAGCGGCGATGCCTCCATATAGTCCGCGCATTGTATGAGGGGCAGCCCCATCTGTTCCAGCACCCCGCCCCCGGCGTTTTCGAAGGGCGACACCCACACGGCCTTCACCGAGGCGGCGCGGTAGAGTTCGGCGTTGGGCTGCATGCTCGAACCGAGGTATTTCACCCCGGCATGGTTTCGCAAGTAATCTTTAAGGTTGCGGCTCACAATATACGCCGTATCTGACACGCCAGCCACCTTGTCCAACGCCCCTAGTTCGGAGAGCAACGCCAGATGCACCGATGTGGTGATGGCGTTCCCCTGCAACGGCGTGCGCAGCACCGTGCCTTCGGGCCGGCGCGAGGGCATGGGCCGCCCCTGCGGCACAAGCACGTAGCGGGCCAGGCAGTCGCCCTTGCGCCACGGGTTGGCCACGGCGACGGAGCAGAAACTGTCGGTCTCTTCGAGCGTGAGCAACGTGGCGTAGCGCAATGCTGAGCCGCCTTCCGCCGCGTCGCTCACCCTCGCAGGGCGGCAAGCGGAAAGCAGAAGGAATGTAAGGAGGAAAAGAAGATGCTTATACATATATAGGTATGGTCAGCGAACGGGGGAACTCAGTTGACGGTGATTTCCCCTGCGATACTCGTGTTCACCAGCCGGATGACCTCTTCGCGCGGATAGTCGTGGCCAAAAAGGAACATGAGTTTGGTGAGCATACCCTCCGCCGTGCTGTCGTAACCGTTCAGCACGCCGGCCTGTTGCAGCTGCAAACCCGTTTCGTACCGCCCCATCTCGACCGTGCCTTTGAAGCACTGCGTAATGTTCACCACAATCACGCCTTTGTTTATCAGTTTGCGGATGCTCTCCACGAGCCACGGCTTTTGGGGAGCGTTGCCCGCGCCGAAGGTTTTCAGCACCACGGCTTTCAGCCCTGACACTTTGGCGCACACGTCCACCACCTCCTTGCGTATGCCGGGGAAGATGGTGAGTATCATCACGTTGTTGTCGAGCAGAAAGTGGGGCTTGAATTTTGCCTCGGGGCGCGGACGGCGTATGAGGTGCGTTTCGTACTTGATGTGTATGCCGGCGTGGGCCAGCGAGGGGAAGTTGAACGAGCGGAAGGCGTTGAAGCCCTCGGAGTTGAACTTTGTGGTACGGTTGCCGCGCATCAGTCGGCTTTCGAAGAAGATGCACACCTCCGGCACCACGGGCCAGCCGTTCTGGTCGCGGGCGGCGGCTATCTCGATGCTTGTCAGCAGGTTTTCCTTGCCGTCGGTGCGGAGCTGTCCGATAGGCAGTTGCGAGCCGGTGATAATTACGGGTTTGCCGATGTTTTCGAGCATGAAGCTCAACGCCGACGCCGTGTAGGCCATCGTGTCGGTGCCGTGGAGCAATACGAAACCGTCGTACGAGTCGTAGTGGTCGGTGATGATGTGCGCCATCTTCACCCAGTAGCGCGGCTCCATGTCGCTCGAATCAATGGGCGGGTCAAAGGCGAGCGCGTCAATGTGGTAGTGGAACTGCATCAGCTCCGGCACGTACCGCTTGAACTGCTCAAAGTCGAAGTTTTCCAGTGCCCCGGTTTCGGGGTTCTCAATCATGCCTATTGTCCCCCCCGTATATATAATGAGTATGTGGGGTATGCGTGCGTTGTACATGGGTGCAAATGTAGAAAATAAAATCCACTTGCCCCTCACGGGCTGCCGGACCGGAACGTCGGAGGCGCGCCGCGGGAGCGGCTTGCCCCTACTTGCGCAATAATTTGTACTTTTGCGATGGATAATAGCTCCGAAATCTAACAACGCTAATTTACAGAGCCGCTCTTTACCCATTTCTTGCGGAACGCACATGCTCATAGAATACACATTCTTCCAAAACGCCCTTATCGGTTCGCTGCTCGCCTCGGTGCTGTGCGCGGTCATCGGCACCTACGTGGTGACTCGCCGCATGGTGATTGCCGGCGGCGGCATGGCGCACGCCTCGCTCGGCGGCGTAGGCCTTGGGGCTTACTTTGGCTTTTCTCCCCTCGCCGGGGCGGCTGCGTTTGCCGTGCTTGCCGGTTGGGGCATACGTTTCCTCGGTTCGAAACGGGCTGTGCGCGAAGATTCTGCCATTGCCATGCTCTGGACGTTCGGCATGGCACTGGGCATACTCTTTGCCTACCTTACGCCCGGCTTCATGACGGACCTTCCCTCGTACCTCTTTGGCGACATACTCAGCATATCGCGGGCCGACCTCGCCGCGCTGGGCGCGCTTGCGGCGGTTGCCGTCGCCTTCTATCTGCTGCTTCAAAGCAGCATCGTCAGCGTGGCGCTCGACCGCCACTTCGCCGCCACGCAGGGACTCCCGGTCAACTTCATCGAATACGCCATGACCATTCTCACGGCACTTGCCATCGTGGGCTGTCTCCACATGGTGGGCATCGTCATGGTCATTTCGCTGCTGAGCGTCCCGCAGATGACGGCGGCTCTCTTCGTGCGCACTTACCGCCGCATGGTGTGGCTATCGGCTCTCATTGCCTACGCCGGCTGCGTGGGCGGACTGCTGCTCTCGTTCTACGCCGACGTGCCGGGCGGTGCCTCTATCATTCTTTCGAGCATCTCGCTCTACGCCCTCTGCCGCCTTGGCTTGTGGGCGCGAGGGGCAATAAAGCGCAAGTCCTGACGTTATCTTAGCATACCTGTCTTTCCCTTCCACCCACTGACTTTTGTGAGAAAAACCGTTCACATACTGCTCCTCATCGTCGTTGCCGTTGTCCTTGCGTCGTGTTCTGCCAAGCGGAACACGGCTTCGTCGCGTTTTTGGCAGGCGTTCGTTTCGCACTACAACATCTACTTCAACGGCGAACAGGCTTTCATAGAGGGCGAAAAGGCGAAGGTGAGCGGACACAAGGACAACTACACCCGGCTGCTCCCGGTGTTTCTCGTGGGCAACGAGAGTTCGCGCACTACGGGCAAGAGCAACTACGAGACGGCTATCACGAAGTGCCAGAAAGCCATCGCCCTGCACAGCATCAAGCGCCGCCCTACGGTGAGCGCGTCGAAGCGCAAGTCGCCCAAGATGAAGGCTTACCTGCAACGCAAGGAGTTCAACCCGTTCCTCAAAAACGCGTGGCTCCTGATGGGCAAGGCGCAGTTTGAAAAGGGCGACTTCCTCGAAGCCGCCGCCACGTTCTCCTATATCTCGCGCTACTACGCCGCCCAGCCCGAGGTGGCATCGGAGGCCCGCCAGTGGCTGGCACGGTGTTACAGCCAGGTGAACTGGTTCTACGATGCCGAGGATGCGCTCCAACGAATGCAGCGCGACTCCGTGCTGAGCCGCACACGCCGCGAGGCCGATGCCACGCAGGCCGACTTGCTGCTGCGCCAGGAACGCTACGCCGAGGCTCTGCCCTACTTGCAGCGGGCCGCCCGCCAGGCCAAGGGGTCGTTCCGCCAGGCGCGGCTCTACTACCTGCTCGGGCAGGTCAACCAGCAACTGGGCAACAAGGAGGCAGCCAGCAAGGCTCTGAGCAAATGCATCCGAAAAAGCCCGCCCTTCGAGTTGTCGTTCAACGCACGCATCCTGCAAACGGAGGTTCTGTCGGACCAGGGCGGCATGGGCAAGAAGATGATTTCGAAGCTCAAGCGCATGGCGCGGCAGGACCGCAACAAGGACTATCTCGACCAGGTATATTACGCCATGGGCAACATATACCTGGCTCAGCGCGACACAGCTTCGGCCGTAGCCGCCTACGAGAAAGGGCGCGAAAAGAGTACCCGCAAAGGCTTGGAGAAAGGCGTGCTGCTGCTCCGCCTTGGCGAGGTATACTGGGACAAGCGACAGTTCGACAAGGCACAGTCGTGCTACACCGAAGCCGTGGGTCTGCTCGACAAGGAGCGTCCCGACTACGAGGAGATAACACGCCGTTCAAAGGTGCTTGACAAACTTGTGCCTTACACGTCGGCCGTTTATTTGCAGGACAGTCTGCAAGCCCTCGCCCGTATGCCCGAGGCGGAGCGCAATGCGGCCATCGACCGCGTCATCGAGGCTCTGCGCAAAAAGGAGGCGGAAGAGCGCAAGGCCCGCCGCGATTCGGCGGCTCAGGCACGGCTCGACGAAAACTCGCAAAACGGAAACACAAGCAACCAGTCGTCCGCCGCCACGAACACAACCACCCAGAGCAACAAGGAGTGGTATTTCTACAATCCCCTGCTCGTGTCGCAAGGCAAACAGGACTTCCAGAAACGCTGGGGCAAGCGCAAGAACGAGGACGACTGGCGGCGGTCGAACCATACCGTCATCCAGCTCGACGGCGACGAGGGCTACGACTACGCCGCCGAGGACTCGCTGCAAGCCCTGCGCGACTCCATCGGTTCAAGCCCGGGCAAGGACGAGGCGGAAGCGGCTGCCGACTCGCTGGCCGCCGACCCGCACGAACGGGCTTACTACCTGGCGCAAATTCCCTTTACCGACGAAGCACGCCAAGCGTCGGACGCTATCATCATGGACGGGCTCTACAACGCCGGCGTGATAGAGAAGGACGACTTGGAGGACTTTCCCCTCGCCGCCACGACGCTTGAGCGGCTCACTGGCAGCTACCCGTCGTACGAACACCTTGCCGACGCCTACTACCAGCTCTTCCTGCTCTACTCGCGCTGGGGCAAGGCCGACCGCGCCGAGGAGGCGAAGCGTTTCATGGCGCAACACTTCCCCGACAACGACCAAACGAAGATTATCAACGACCCCGACTTTGAATACAACGCACGCTACGGCAAGCAGATTGAGGATTCGCTCTACACGGCCACGTACCAGGCTTACCGCCTGAGGGATATGGAGGCGGTGAACCGCAACTTCGAACTGTCGTCCGAGAAGTATCCGAACGGCATCAACCGCCCGAAGTTCATCTTTGTCCATGCCCTTTCGCGCCTCAGCACAGCCTCGACCAAGGAACTCATCGAAGAACTGCGAGGCCTTGTGCAGAAGTACCCCGACAGCGACGTAAGCCCCCTTGCCGGCATGATTGTCAAAGGCCTTGAAAGCGGGCGCAAAGTGGGTTCGGGTACGTTCAACCTGGGTTCGCTCTGGGACCGCCGCACCGCCTCGGCCGACGCGGCGAGCGAGGCGGCAGCCGCCAACCGCCAGTTCTCGGCGGAGAGCAACGCGCCGTTCCTCTTTGTCCTCGCCTATCCCACCGACTCGGTCAACACCAACCAGCTGCTCTACGAGATGGCGCACTTCAACTTCACGACGTTCGTGGTGCGCGGCTTCGACATGAGCGTCGTCAACGACGGCGGACTGAGCCAGTTCCGCATATCGGGCTTCGCCTCCTACAACGAGGTGCACGCCTATGCGCAGCGCGTGGTTAAGGAAGCCTCGCTCCGCCCCTACCTATCCAAGGGGCGCATACTGCTCATCTCTAAGCAAAACCTCGACCTGCTCGGCACGTCGTTCAGCGTCAACGACTACCAAAAGTTCTTCGACCAAACCTTTGCGCCGCTCCAACTTCCGGCCAACCAGACGGTGGAAGAGGCTCCCGTCGAACAACACTACGAGGACGAGTACTCGCCCGAAGAACTGGAACACATCAACTCCGGCTCGCAGGGTGGCGGCAACACCGACGACGACGGCGACTGGTACTAAGCACACCGGGGCATTGCCCCTTACTGCCACGAAACAATGCTCAACTTACCGCTTATATATAAGGCTCTCGGCACGCTGCTCCAGCTCGAAGCGCTGATGCTCGCCTTTTGCTTCGGCATGGGATTTTGGTTTCACGAAACGTCCCACGCCACCTTCGGCCTGCCCGTCCTTGTGGCGGTGGCGGCCGGCACGCTGCTCCGCTTCTTCGGGCGCAACGCCGAAAACCGCATGGGCCGCCGCGACGGCTTTCTCATCGTGTCGCTCACGTGGGTGGCTTTCTCGCTAGTGGGCATGCTCCCCTTCCTCGTAGGAGGCTACCAGCCGCGCATAGCCGCCGCCTTCTTCGAGACGATGTCGGGCTTCACCACCACGGGGGCAACCACGTTTGCCGACGTCGACGCCCTGCCCCGCTCCATCCTGCTTTGGCGGTGCATGAGCCACTGGATAGGCGGTATGGGTATAGTGTTCTTCACCATCGCCATCCTGCCCAACATGGGCGGCAGCGGCATCAAGCTCTTTTCGGCAGAGACCACGGGGTTGAAAATCGGCAAGCTCCACCCGCGCATCAGCACCACGGCGCGCTGGATGTGGAGCATCTACCTGCTGCTTACGCTCACGTGCATCGGGGCTTACTTCCTCGGCGGCATGGGACTGTTCGACGCGCTTTGTCACGGACTGTCCACCATCGGCACGGGCGGCTTCTCTACCCACACCGACAGCATTGCCTGGTTCCATTCGCCCCGGCTGCAATGGATTTCTACCGTGTTCATGTTCCTGGCGAGCATCAACTGCACGCTGCTCTACCTCGCGTTTATCAAGGGGCGCATACGCACGGCCCTGCGCGACGACGAGCTGCGCTGGTTTATCGGGATGTTCCTCGTTTCGGCCGTGGCGGTGGCTGGCATACTCATGTACGCCGACGGCCTCAACTTCGTCGAAGCGGTGCGCAGTGCGTTCTTCAACACCGTTTCGCTGCAAAGCACCACGGGCTTCAGCGACGAGGACTTCATGAAGTGGCACCCCACCGTGTGGCTCATTCTCTCGGTGGTGAGCATCGTCGGGGCGTGCGCCGGTTCCACGAGCGGCGGGCTGAAATGCGTGCGCGTGCTGATGGTGTGGCGGCTCACGCGGGCTGAGTTCAAAAAGCTGCTCCACCCCCACGCCGTGCTGCCCGTGCGCATCAACAACTCAATCGTCACCAACCAAACGGCGCGCACGGTCTTCGTGTTCTTCGTGGCCTACTTCTTGCTTATCCTTGTCTCCACGTTCCTTATGGTGGCCATGGGCCTGTCGCTGCTCGACGCTTTCGGCCTGGCCATTTCGTCGTTCAGCAACATCGGTCCGAGCATCGGACACCTTGTCGGGCCGCTCGGCTCGTGGGGCGTGCTCAACGACGCCACGCTCTGGCTCAACTCGTTCCTGATGCTGGCCGGACGCTTGGAGATTTTCTCCCTGCTGCTCCCCCTCACGCCCTCGTTCTGGCGCGACGAGTGAGAGTGGCGTGTCAATTTACAGAGAGAAGCCATTAGACATAGGGAACTTAAGAAGCGAGCACCTCTGATACAAAGTTGCAATGGCGATGTCTAGCGAAAAAGGCTGAAAGCCTTTAAGTCCCTAGCCCAGGGCAACGCCCTGGGTAAAGTATAGGGGTGGTTTGCGCCCTGAAAGGGCAGCAGTAAAAGGTCATGTGAATACTTTTGCCCTTTCAGG